>CAZWUP010000032.1:961-17465 GCA_964637045.1 uncultured Porticoccaceae bacterium
CCAAGGTGAAGCACTGGTTGTGTCCGGTGGACAAGAAGCGCAAACCCGCACTGCTGGCGGCGCTGATCCGCGACCGCCGGTGGTCCCGGGTGCTGGTGTTTGTCAAAACCCGCCAGGGGGCCGACCGCCTGGCCAACTTTCTCAAGGCAGCCGGGATAGATGCTGCGGCCCTCCACGGGGACATGAGCCAGGGCGCCCGCAGTGGGGCACTGGCGGCCTTCAATGACCACCGGGTGCAGGCCCTGGTGGCCACCGATGTGGCCGCCCGGGGCCTGGATATCGAGCAATTGCCCCTGGTGGTGAATGTGGATTTGCCCATTGTTCCCCAGGACTATATTCACCGTATCGGCCGCAGCGGCCGTGCCGGCGCTGCGGGGGAAGCCATCTCCCTGGTCAGTGCCGACGAATTCCGCCAGCTGACGGCCATCGAGCAGCTGATCAAAAAGGTCATTCCACGGGAAGCCATTGATGGCTTTGAACCCAGCCACGAGGTGCCGGAATCCCGCCAGATTAGCGACCCGGTGAAGCCCAAGCGGGCGAAAAAAGCAAAACTACGGCAGCCCCCTGAGCGCCCGGCAAAAAGGCCTGCCGCCAGGCCACCCCGCGGCAACACATCTGCTGCTGGCAGGGCCGGCAGAGGCGGAGCATCCGGCGGTGGCAAGGCACCGGCAAAGGCCCGCAGCGGGGGGAGACCCGCCGGCAGGCCGACGGCGAAGCCCTGAGACTATTCCCCCAACAGCCGCACCCGGAAATTCTTGCCCTTCATCTTGCCCTGGCCGAGTTTTCTCAACGCCGGCTTGGCCTCGGCCCGGCGCACCGCCACATAGGACCAGTTGTCGTAGATCTGAATTTTGCCCACGTCCCTGCCGTCAATACCATCCTCGCCGGTGAGGGCCCCGAGGATATCTCCGGCGCGCACCTTCTGTTTTTTGCCGCCGTCGATCTGCAGGGTGACCATGGGCGGCTTGTAGGTGGGCTGATCGAGCACCTTGCGGGGCGGCAAGGGGGTGGGCTCAATGGGCTGGTCGAGATAGGCCTCCAGCCGCGCCAACTTGTGGCGCTCCTTGTCACTGAACAGCGTACAGGCGATACCCCTGCTTCCGGCGCGGCCTGTGCGGCCAATGCGGTGGACGTGCACCTCCAGATCCCGGGGGATATGAAAGTTGATCACCGCGTCCAGGGCGTCGATATCCAGGCCCCGGGCGGCCACATCGGTGGCCACCAGCACAGATACGCTCTTGCTGGCAAAGCGCACCAGGGTTTTGTCCCTGTCCTTCTGCTCCAGATCCCCGTGCAGTGCCAGCACGCTGAAACCATGCCCCTCCAGATCGCCGGCCACTTCCTGACACTCTTTTTTGGTGTTGCAGAACACCACCGCGGAGTCCGGGCGGTGATGGAGCAGCAGCAGGCGCAGGGCGGATAGCCGCTCGCCGTCCTCCACCTGGTGGAAACTCTGGGCGATACTGGCGCTGTCGTGGGTGGACTCCACCTGCACCAGCACCGGATCGACCATCACCCGCTCGGCGATTCCCTGGATGCGCTCCGGGAAGGTGGCGCTGAACAGCAGGGTCTGGCGGTGCTCCGGTACAAACGCCAGGATGGCGTCCAGAGCCGGCTGAAAGCCCATGTCCAGCATGCGGTCGGCTTCATCCAGCACCAGGGTGGTGACCAGGTCCAGCTTCAGCGATCCCTTGTTGAGATGCTCCTCGATACGCCCCGGCGTACCCACGATGATATGGGCGCCGTGTTCCAGGGAGTTGATCTGCGGCCCCATGGGCATACCGCCGCACAGGGTCAGCACCTTGATATTGTCGATGGCCCGGCCCAGGCGGCGGATCTCCTTGGCCACCTGATCCGCCAGCTCCCGAGTGGGACAGAGCACCAGGGCCTGGATGGCGTAGCGCTTCCTGTCCAGCTTGTGGAGCAACCCCAAGCCGAAGGCAGCGGTCTTGCCGGAGCCGGTCTTGCCCTGGGCGATCACATCCCGACCCGCCAGGATTGGCGGCAGGCTGCGGGCCTGTATGGGCGTCATGGCCAGGTAGTCGAGGGACTCCAGATTGCTCAGAAGCTCGGGATTGAGATCAAGGGTGGCAAAGGCAGCGGTGGTCACGGGCGGGTCCTGTGGTGGGAGTGCCATGGCCGTCCGGGAAGGCGAGCCATTTCCGGCGGCGGTGGTCAAAAAAGCGGCACTGCTAAAAGCGCGCACTCTAGCACAGTCGGCCGCTCGGCAGCGCAATTCCTATAGAATGGCCGTTTACCCTCCGCACCCAGCACCGGCCATGACACCCCAAACCACCGCGAGCTTCGAATTTCACCCCATCGGCATTCTCCGCTCTCCCTACCCGGAAAAATTTGCCGTACCCCGCCAGCCCGGGCTGGTGACGGCAGCGGCGGCGGAACTGCACCTGCTGGGGGACTGCAACCGGGCGGAAATTCTGCGGGGCATCGAGGGCTTTTCCCATTTGTGGCTGACCTTTGTCTTCCACCAGACCCTGGGCCAGGGGTGGAAGCCCACGGTGCGCCCACCCCGGCTGGGGGGCAACCGCCGCCTGGGGGTCTTCGCCACCCGCAGCCCATTTCGCCCCAACCCCATCGGCCTTTCGGTGGTCAGCCTGGAGGGCACTGAACAGCGGGGATCCCAATGGCTGCTGAAACTGGGGGGCGCCGACATGGTGGACGGCACCCCAGTGCTGGATATCAAGCCCTATGTGCCCTATGTGGATGCCATCCCCCAGGCGCGGGGGGGCTTTACCGACGAGCTGGTCAGTGAGCCAGTGGCGGTCCGTTTCAGCACGGACGCCCTGGCGCAATTGGCGGCGGTGGAATCCGGCCGGCCACAATTGAAGCTGTTGATCGAACAGCTGATAGCCCAACAGCCCCAACCCGGCTACCACAAGCCCGGCCAGGGCCGGCGCAGTTACGGCATGAGTGTCTACGATCTCAATATCCGCTGGACGGTGGCCGGGGAAGGCTGCGAGGTTATGGAGATCCGACTCCGACACTGATACCGCAGGCTTGGCATCCGCGCCCCAAATACACAATACTGGCACCGAGCCTGAAGCAGCCCCATCACCAGAGAGATCAGCCATGAAAGCAGCCGTCTACAGTACCAATGGTTCACCCGACGTCATCCACTACCAAACCGTTGCCGACCCAGTCCCCAAGGCCGACGAAGTCCTGGTGCGAAACCTGGCCATCAGCATCGAGGGTGGCGACCTGTTGAGTCGCGCCAGGCGCAAACCCTCCCGCTCGGACCATATCGTGGGCTACGGAGCCGCCGGAGAAATCGTCGCCCTGGGCCGGGATGTGACCGAACTCCACCTGGGCCAGAGGGTGACCACCTTTGCTCCCACCGGCTCCCATGCCGAGCTGCGGGCGGTGCGCCAGGACTGCTGCTGGCTGCTCCCCGAGGGCATGGACATGGCCGCTGCCGCCTGTATACCCGTGGGGCTGGGCACCGCCTACCAGGCACTGTTCGACCTCGGCCAATTGACGGCTGGGCAGACGGTGCTCGTCCAGGGTGCGGCCGGCGGTGTGGGCCTGGCTGCTGTGCAATTGGCAAAGCGGGCGGGCGCCCGGGTGCTTGGCACGGCCTCCAGCACCGAACACCTCGACCAACTCCGCACCCTGGGACTGGACGAGGGCATTGTCCACGGCGCCGAGGACGTGGTGCAGCGGGTGCGGGAACTCACTGAAAACCTGGGGGTGGATCTGGCCATCGACCCGGTGGGCGGTGCCGCCCTTCAGGTTGCCTGCGACGCCCTGGCAGTGGGCGGACGGGTGGTGATGGTGGGCATGGTGGACAGTTCGCCCCATGTGGTCAACGCCACGCCGTTGATGATCGGTCGCCGGTCACTGATCGGCTGCATGCTCGGCCAGGTGATTCACCAGCCCCGGGAGAGAAGGTTTATCGAGGAGTTGGTCACCCTGGTTCACAGCGGTGAAATCACTGTGGTTATTGACCGGGAATTCCCCCTCGCCGAGGCCGCCGCCGCCCACCGCCACGCCGAAACCCGCGGCCGCCCCATGGGCCGGGTGGTGATGATTCCCTGAAAAACGCTTGTCCCTAAGGGGTAAGCAGCGCCAGTATCTCTTCGGCCCGCCCGGCGTGGCGGCGCTCGTCGGCGCCGATCAGGCGGTAGATTTTTGCCACCTCCGGATTGCTCTCATTGTCGGCCCAGCGGTTGTAGTTTACTTCGCCATCCATCTCGGCAGCGATGAACATCTTGACCAGCTCAGGCGTCAAGGCGGTGATGGGGGACGGCTGGATCAGAGGGTTGTCCTCATCTGCGGGCAGTTCGTAGCTGGTACCGGAGAGAATCGCGATGGCCTTGAGGATCCGGTGGGCATGGCCCACTTCCTCGCGGCCATTTTTATTGAGCAGATCCTTGATGTCCTGATGCTCGGTCAAGTCGGCAATGGCACCATAGCCGGCCTTGCCGGAGGCCTCCACCAGGGCCAACACCCTCAGGTCATCAAGTTCCAGGTGATCCTTGGCGCAGAGCTGGCCATAGGCCTGGCCGGCATGTTTGGGATAGCTTGCTGGCAGTTCCAGGGTGGGCATGGCGGTTCTCTCTGTAGGGGGATTAAGGCAATGTCGCACCAGTGTAGTCAAGTTCAGGGAATTCACAAAACTGAAAAGGATCCCCTGTATAACCTTGGCATTGCCTCCGGAGTCCACTGCTGTGATCATGCCCCGCAAAGCCTTTGTCGCCCTCCAACGAACCCTCGCCCTGGCGGCAATTATGCTGCCCCTGTGGGTACTCGCCAGCCTGTGGCTGGAGTTGCCGTCGGCGACAGCGATCAGCTTGCTGGTGACGGCCCTGGCCTGGAAATGGTGGCAACAACAACTGCGCCATATCTTCCGGGTCAAAAAATTCTCCCCGGTGATCCCCGGCAGACTCTACCGCAGCGGCCAGATCTCCCGCTACCGAATTGCCCGTACCCTGCGCCAGCACGGCATTCAACGGGTGATCGATCTCACCGAGCTTGGCGACAACCCCGACCGCCACCAGCGCGCCGAGGAGCTGGCGATTCGCCAGCTGGGTATCGACGGCCAGCGTTTCCCGATGCACGGCAACGGCACGGGGGATATTGCGATGGTCGCCGGCGCCATTGCCGCCATCCATGGGGCGATCCGCAGCAATCAGCCGGCATTGGTGCACTGCGCGGCGGGAGTCCAGCGCACCGGGCACGTTTTGTCCGCCTATTTGTTGCTGGTGGAAAGATCTTCCCCAACGGCGGTGTTTCAGTTCATGACCCATTTTGGTTGGGAGCCCGGCGATGGCAACGGCTGGCCCGCGCAACTCAACCAACGGATGCAGGCGCTGGCGGTCACTCTTTATCGACAGGGCATTATTGACGAGATCCCCTCGCCGGTCCCTCAGCTACCCCTGGCGCCAGTTGCGGTATTTAAACCCTGGTGGAAACTTCACCATCACCTGTTGGCGCCCATCCCCTGCCAACATCAGCTCTGCCCCGAACGGCGCTTGACATAGGCCCGCCGTGATTGCACCCCGGATCCTGGCTAAGGGCAATTCAGCTTGCCGCCAGGTCACCACCGACTGCGGCCAGTAGCGGACTGCCCTCGGGCAATTGCCGGGAGAGACTGAAGTATCGCTCCAGCACCAGAAGGCACAACAGCCTTTCTCTTTGGTCGGCGCGAAACTGCTCCACATAGCGGTTGGCGTTGTGCACAATCTCCCGGGCATGGTCGGGGCGACTCAGGAAATAATCGATCTTTTCCGGCAGGTCCGAAAAATCGTCACTCAGCAACCCGTAGTGAATGTCCGGCTTCAGGGTACCCTCCATAAACCAGGTTTCATACCTGGGTCTGCGCATCAGGCACAGGGAGTTTGACGACATGATCCACTTGAGATTGGTGGCCACGTCGTTGCCCTCGATGCTGACAATAAACTTGTGCCTGAGTTGATCCCGAATCGACATATAGGGCTTCCACCCGGGGAGCCCTCTGTGCTCCGGTTTGGTGTCGCCGATGTCCATACCCGGGTGGCGATAGAAATTCTCGACGAAACGGCGGCGATGGGGGCGACCACAGGCGCCGCGGAACACCGCGCCGTCAGCCTTGCACAGGTAGGCGATGTCACTGTCGACAAACTTGAAGTGGCGGACCTTGTTGAGCTTGAACAAGATGCCGTGTTGACCACCGGCAAGAATCGGCCGGGATTTCACCAGGGTCGGGCTATCCGGATTGATGGTGTTGTCGCCAAACCTGTAGTCAAAGTACAAAGCGTCATCGAAATAGCGCAGAAACTCCAGCAGGTCAAAATAGTAGCTGCTGTTCAGCCCTGACCTGACAAAGGTTGCGCGACAGCGGGCCGCGGTCGAGGGCGCAAAGCTATAGTCAACCGGGTGATAGTAGTTCAGGCGCCAGGCCAGGTAATCCCGCTCCTGACTGGTATGGGCCGCGAGGATTTTTCTCAAATCATGGCGCAGGTAAAGCCCCGGGGCCAGGCTTTTGGCGAATGCAGAGAGATAGAATGTCAGCTTGGTGGTGGTCAATCGTTTCAATGACAGCAATCCGCGGAGCCAGGGTTTGCAGTGGCTGGGTCCAGGATCATAGAAGCAAAATGATTACCGTTTTATGATGTCCAGCGGCCGAGTTGGACAAATTACCCGGCCCTCTGGCATTATCCCCCCCTTCGCAGACGACGCTGTGAACTTCGCACATATTCAGGATCTCGCCATGAGCGGCTACCCCAACTGTCCCCAGTGCACCTCCACCTTCACCTACGAGGATGGGGCCATGTATGTGTGCCCCGAATGCGGCCACGAATGGCCCAGGAATGACGCCTCCGAAGAGGCCAGTGGGGACAGGGTCTACAAGGATGCCAACGGCAATGTCCTGGTGGACGGCGATACAGTCACCGTAATCAAGGATCTCAAGCTCAAGGGTTCATCCCTGGTGGTCAAGGTGGGCACCAAGGTGAAGAATATTCGCCTGGTGGACAGCGATCACGACATCGACTGCAAGATCGAGGGCATCGGGGCGATGAAATTGAAGTCGGAGTTCGTCAAGAAAGCCTGAGCCGGCAGGGCTGAGGCTGCATCAAATCACCCCTCTGCCCGTCAATTGCGACAGAAATCTGCAATACTCACCGCGGTATCCCGACTGATATCCGGACACACCATGGGAAAAACCTCGGTGCCGTGAATTGTCCCCATAACCTGCCGGCAGCGGGCCTTGACCCCGGCCCGCAGCAACAGGCGGTAAAACTCCACCCCCTCGTCCCGCAGCGGATCGAATTCGTTGACACTGATCACCGTTGGCACCAGTTCCCGCACATCCTCCTCGGTGGCAAAGCCGGGCCAGGCGAGGGGATTTTTGGCCTCCAATTCCGCCATGCCATAGGCCGTGGCCCCCTGGTTGTGGTGCAAGTCCAGGAGAATGCCGTTGTTGGCGCTGGATGAAGGGTATTTGTCCTGGGGCCAGCTGCCGGCGATATAGGGGCACAAGGCATAGAGGCCCTTGATCAGCCCCAGGGAGCCCTCCTGTTTAAGGCGCAGGGTGGTGGCGATGCTGAGGTTGCCGCCGCCACTCTCTCCGGCGACCACGATCCGGGCCGGGTCGATCCCCAACTCGGTACTGTGGCTGGCAACCCACTTGAGCCCTGACACACAGTCGTTGAGCCCCGCCGGGTACGGCGCCACCTCGGGGCAGGAAGACGCCACCATGGCGTTGCGAAAATCTACCATGGCCACGGCCACCCCCTGGGCGGCCAGGATCCTTCCCCAGGCCCGGTAGTTGCCGTCGTAACAGGACATCGTCACCATACCGCCACCGTGGATATAGTACACACAGGGCAGCACCTCGTCCGTATCCCGGCGAATATACTGGATTTTGCAGGTGTTGCCGTCCGGAGCCGAGGTGAATTCATGGCTGACGATGCGCAAGCCGGCACTGGGTGCCGTTGCTTCGCTGTCGTTCATGTCGAGAAATCTTTTCATCAGGCTGCGGGCGGCTATGGCGCCCTCACTATTGGCGGCAGCCACCAGCGCCTCCCTGCTGTCGTAATTGGCCATGGGGGTGGGGGGCATCCTGCCAAACAGTGCCTTGATACGGGGATCTATGCCATCTGTGGCGAGTATTTTGTTGGTCATCGATTATCCTCGGGGCTCGGCCCTGGGCATGGTTGGCAACCCACTGGGGTGCGGGATCCGTGATTGTGCCCGGCAAAAGCTCGGCAGGACAACTGTAAGGAGAAAGTATTCGGCGAAATCGGTAATTGGCGGCCCCCGCTTGCAACCCGCACCTGCAAGCTGTAGCCTGCAGCGTTATATAAAACACGCGTTTTTCTAATTTTACCTTGGGGATCTCCGCCATGAACCAGCAGCTGACGTCAACTGTGGTGGACTTTATCCACAGTGTCCGCCCCGAGGGGCTTCCCGCGAATCTGCTCCACCAGGGTAGACGGGCATTTATCGATACCCTCGGGGTGATCCTCCTGGGTTCGAAAGAGCCCCTGGGGATGATCCTCAAGGATTTTGCCATTGCCGAGGGCGCCAGGCCCAGGTCGTTGATACTGGGCAGCGACCAGCGGACATCACCCCATATGGCGGCCCTGGTCAATGGCGCCGCCGCCCACGCCATGGAATACGACGACGCTTGCGGCGAAGGCCACCTGAGCGCGGTCCTGGTGCCCGCGGTTTTGGCGGTGGCGGAGGATATAGGGGCTTCAGGGCTAGACACCCTGGCGGCCTTTTGCGTCGGCCAGGAGGTTGCCAGCAAGATCGGCAAAACCCTGCTCGGCGACACCTATCATCACCATCTGCGTGGCTGGCACGGGACAGTGGCCAATGGCGTGATGGGCGCCGCCGCGGCAAGCGCCTGGCTGTTGCGGCTCAACCCCCGGGAAACCGCCTGCGCCCTGGGCATTACCGCAACCCATGCTGCGGGAATGCGCAAGAATTTCGGCACCATGACCAAACCGTTTCACTGCGGCCACGCGGCCCACGCCGGCGTCATGGCGGCCACCCTGGCGGGAGCGGGCTACACCGCCAGCGCCGATATCCTCGACTCACCCTTGGGCTATTTCGATGTCCTCGCCGAAGGCCATCAACAGACACACCACCTGGCCACCCTCGCCAGGCCCTGGTCGCTGCTGAATCCCGGGGTCGGGATCAAGCTTTACCCCTGCTGTTATCTCGCCAGTCGCGCCGCCGACGCTGTACTGCGCGAGGGGGGCGGCATCCAGGTTGCGGCAGACGAAATTGCAGCCGTTGTCGTTCGGCTTCCGGAGTTCGAGGCCTCGACCCTGGTATACAACCAGCCCCACACCGGTCTGGAGGGAAAATTCAGCGTTCAGTATGTGGTCGCCGCCGGCCTGCTGGACGGAGAACTCGTCCCCGCCAGCTTCACTGATGTCCGGGTACAGCGCCGCGACATCCAGCGCCTTATGGCCAAGATGCGGGTACAACCCTTCCCCGGGGATGGTGCCGTGGAAGTAGTGGTAACCCGCGGGGACGGCTCATCCATCAGCCGCAGCTGCACCTCTGCCCTCGGCAGCGCCGGCCGCCCACTGGAGGATCGGGAACTCAGGGAAAAATTTCGCCGTTGCGCGGCAGGGATAGTAGACCTGCAGGGAATAAACACCAGCCTCGAGCTGCTGGATGTTGTGGAGACGATTGCGGATATCGGCACACTGACAAAGCACCTACAGCCTCTGTAGCGTACCGCTCCCTTTCACGCTTCCTGCAGCAGCTCGTCCGAGGGCTGCTCGCAGTCCAGCTTGCGGCCGAGGAGCACCTGAATTGGCTCCAGGAGGAATGCGTCGTCCTCGCAGGCAAAGCTGATGGAGGTGCCCAGCTTGCCGGCGCGACCGGTACGCCCGATGCGGTGCACATAGTCCTCGGGTTCTTCCGGCAGGGTGTAGTTGATCACATGGCTGATGCCATCGATATGGATGCCACGGCCCGCAACATCGGTGGCCACCAGTACTTTCAGGGCACCGGACTTGAAGTCGTTGAGGGTCTTGACCCTCTTGTTCTGGGGGACTTCTCCGGACAACAGACCGACGCTGAAACCCTTGCGGCGCAGCTTTTCCTCCAGCTTGCGGCACTGGTCGCGGCGGTTGGCAAAAACAATCACGCTCTCCACTTCGTCAGAGGCAATGATGCTGTTGAGCAGGGCAAACTTCTGGTTCTGAGAGGTGATATAAACCTTCTGGTTGACAGAATCCGTGGCCACGCTGTCCGGCTGGATTTCGATTTTGGCCGGGTCTATGGTCCACTGCTGGGCCAGTTGTTCCACATCGTGGGTAAAGGTGGCCGAGAAGAACAGGGTCTGGCGATGTTCCTTGAAGGGGGTCAAACGGACGATGCGGCGCACCTGGGGGATAAAGCCCATATCCAGCATACGATCCGCCTCGTCGAGCACCAGCACTTCCACCTGGTCTAGAAACACGTCGTTGCTGCCGCAGAAATCCAGCAGCCGCCCGGGGGTGGCCACCAGAATGTCGCAGAAGCTTTCCATCAGGTGACGCTTCTGCTTGTCGTAATCCATCCCCCCCACCAGGGTGTGCACCTTGAGGTCGGTGTACTTGGTGAGGTCTTTGGCGTCCTCCGCGATCTGCATCACCAGCTCCCGGGTGGGGGCGATCACCAGAGCCCGGGCTTCCCCGGCAAAGCGATCGCTGGCGATGGGATTGTTGAGCAGGTCCTCGATGACGGTAATCAGAAAGGCCGCGGTTTTGCCGGTGCCAGTCTGAGCCTTGCCCACCACATCGTGGCCCCGCAGACTGAAGGGCAGGGATCTGGCCTGAATGGGGGAGCAGTACTCAAAACCCAGGTCGTGAATGGCATGCATGACTTCATCCCGCAGGCCAAGATCGTGAAACCGCACCTTGCCCTCGACTTCGGGAACCTTGAATTCGTCCACGGACCAAGCTGTGTTCTTGGGCTTGTCCTGCCGGCCCCGGGAGCGGCGGCTGCGATTGCCTTTGGCATGGGATTTGGGCACTTCTACTTGCTTTTCTTCAGTCATTGGTGAACCGGTTAACACAAAAAATAAAACAGAGGCGGCAGCTGACTGCCAGCGGCTCCGGAAGGGGCGGGATTATAGCACAACGGAAGAAACCATAAGAATTATCGCCCGAATGGCCTGACCCACGCCTGCTTGATGTCACGTGCCCGGCAACTCGGAGCAGGAAATCCGCCATCGACTCACTGCAGCTGGACTGGCCCAGAGGTGTCGGCGGATTCGCCGGGCATGGCGATACGCCGCAACTCATGGTGATAAAACTGATCCAGGGGCACGGAAAAGCCCGGCCTGGTGACGATGCGTACATGGTGGCGCTGCAACTCTCTCGGGCAGTCCACCCCGCAGGAGTGGGCAATCACTGTTACCTCCTTGACCAGGTTGTGGACGTACTGGGCCACCCGCTCCGCCTTATTGGCAGGGTCCAGTCCCCGCTGGAGGTGGGGATTGTGGGTGGTGATCCCGGTCGGGCAGGTGTTTTTATTGCACTGGAGGGATTGGATGCAGCCCAGGGCAAACATAAAGCCGCGGGCGGTATTGACGAAGTCTGCCCCCGTGCACAACGCCCACGCCACGTCCACCGGCAGGATCAGCTTGCCGGAGGCGATGATCTTGATCCGCTCCTTGAGCCCCCTGTCGCGAAGAATATCCACCACCACCGGCAAGCTCTCACGAATGGGCAGCCCCGCATGATCGAGAAGGCTTTGGGGAGCGGCACCGGTGCCGCCGTCCCCGCTATCCAGGGTAATAAAGTCCGGGGCCGCTTGCTCCCCTCGCGCCAGCACCTGATCGCACAGATCGGCAAAGAATCTCAGATCCCCCGCCACCATCTTGAAGCCCACCGGCTTGCCCGTTACTTGGCGTATATGCTCGATACTGTCCAGGAGCTGGTGAATGCTGCGAATATCCAGATGACCGTTGGGGCTGATGGAGTCCAGGCCCTGGGGTATGCCGCGGATATCGGCGATCTCGGCGGTAACCTTGAGTCCGGGCAGAATGCCCCCCTTCCCGGGCTTGGCGCCCTGACTGATCTTGATTTCAAACATCTTTACTTCCGGGTGCTCGGCAATTGCCGCCAGCCGCTGGTCACTGAGGTTGCCCTTTTCGTCCCTGACCCCGTATTTTGCGGTGCCGATTTGAAATACCAAGTCAGCGCCACCGGACAGGTGGTAGGTAGATAAACCACCCTCTCCGGTGTTCAGCCAGCAGCCCGCCTTTTTGGCACCCAGGGACAGGGCGGTTACCGCGGGCTTGGAAATGGCGCCGAAACTCATGGCCGAGATATTAACCAGCGCCCTGGTCAAATACGGCTGACGGCAATAGGGGCCAATGGTGATGGCTGTCGGCTCTTGGCCCTCGTTGAGGGACGGGAAGGGGTGGGGAGAAAAAATCAGGGTCCCGGGGGCCGTGGAGGTCTGGGTTGAGCCAAATGCCAGAGTGTTATCCACATTCTTCGCCGCCCGGTATACCCAGGAGCGCTGGGCGCGGTTGAACGGCAGTTCCTCCCTGTCCATGGCGTAGAAATACTGGCGAAAGAACCCGCCCAGGTGCTCGAGGATATAGCGAAACCGGCCGATCACCGGATAGTTGCGGCGAATGGTCTGGGTGGTTTGGCGGGTATCCCGCACATAGGCGACGAAGGCGGCAATCACCAGCCCCACCAGCAGCGCAAGCAACAGGGCCGTAAAAATTTCCAGCATCAGCAGCAACACGGACACCCCATCTTCTTTCATTATCTACTTCCTCATTTTGCGGCAATCCCGGTGGTCGCAGCGGTGAAAATCACAGACAATGCCAACCCATTCATACTACCCCAATTTGCAATGGCCACCCCACGCGCCCCGTTCACTCAAGAACTGACCCGGCTCCTGCAACTCGCCGCGCCGTTGCTGGTGGGCCAGTTGGCGGTGCTCGGTCTTGGCATAACTGATATTGTCCTCAGCGGGCGGGCGGGCACCGACGACCTGGCGGGGGTAATGCTGGGAGCCACCCTGTTTGATCTACCCATGATGTTTATCATGGGTGTCTTTATCGCCAATAGCACCCTGGCCGGGAGGCTCCATGGGCGTGGCGACAGGGCTGCCCTCAACGCCCACTTTTTCAACACTCTGTGGCTGGCCCTGCCCATCGGCCTGGTTGCAGCCCTGGCGGTAACCCTGATGCGCCTGGTGGTGCTGCCCCAGCTGGACACACCGGCCAGCGTCAAGCTTATTGCATCAGGCTACCTGTTGCCGATGACCGCCACAGCCTTTCTGCTGCCGACGCTGATGGCGGTGAGAACCACCCTGGAGGCCACCGGCCATCCACGCCTGGCGATGATGTTCAATCTCGCGGCATTTGCCGTAAATATCCCACTTGACTATGCCTTTATCAATGGCTGGGGCTGGCTGCCTGCCATGGGCGGTGTCGGCTGCGGCTGGGCAACTCTGGTGGTGGTCTCCGGTGTTATTGGCACCCAGTTGTTTTATATCCACAAGACCCCTCACCTCCACTTCCTGCACCTTCACCGCAGATTGCGCAGGCCGGAGTGGCCGGCGGTGAGAGAATTGCTGGCACTGGGCACTCCAATGGGTGGCGCCATTCTGGCGGAGGCCGGCTTTTTCCATGTGATTCCCCTGATGGTCGCCAGCCTCGGCACCCTCGCCCTGGCAGCCCATGCGGTTGCCATGTCCTTTGACATGATCATGTTCATGATTCCCCTCGCCTTGGCTCAGGCCATCACCATCCGCAGCGCCAACGCCCTGGGCAAGGACGACACCCGGGGTGCGCGCCACATTGCCGTTACCGGACTCAAGGTGGGCCTGGCACTGGCCCTTTGCCAAAGCCTGGGGGTCTTTTTGCTCCGTGACCAGGTGCCGGGAATGTACACCCCGGATTCCACTGTGGCCAGTGTTGCGGCGTCACTGTTGCTGGTGGCTGCGGGAATTCGCATTTTTGACGGCTTGCATATTGTCGGAACCGGCATCCTGCGGGGCTATGGCGATACCAGATCGACCCTGGTGATCAGCTGTGTTGCCTTTTGGCTGGCCGGCGCACCCCTGGCGTGGCTGGCGGCCAGCGGTCGCCTGGACCTGACCGGCAGCGGTATTCAGAATATCTGGCTGGCAATTCTCGGCGCTGTAATATTTGCCAGTGCCATGACACTGTGGCGAGTACGGACACTGATGGCGAGCCCCCGGGATCCCCTGGCGAATAAAGCCCCGAACTGACTACCCAGATAGGGTCTACGCCATGAGCCAGCGGGCGTGGAAGCGCAGGTGCTCCTCCATAAAGCTGGCGATAAAGAAATAGCTGTGGTCATAGCCCTCGCGGAGACGATAGTCTAGGGGATAGTCAATGCTCCGGGCGGCCTCAACCAGGACCTCTGGCAATAGTTGATTTGCCAGAAAGTCATCGGCACTGCCCTGATCGATCAGCAGAGGAATCTTCTTCGCTGCCCTGGGAATCAATACACTACTGTCGTATTCGCCCCAGCTGGCTTGATCGTCGCCGAGGTAGGCAGTGAAAGCTTTGGCTCCCCAAGGGCAGCGGGAGGGGGCGGAAATGGGTGCAAATGCGGATACCGAGTGGTAGCGGTCCGGGTTTCGCAGGGCTACCACCATGGCTCCGTGACCACCCATGGAGTGGCCGAAAATGCTCTGCCGGCTTGTGTCCACAGGCAAATGCTGACTGATCAGTGCGGGCAATTCCTCCACCACATAGTCGTACATGCGGTAATGGCTGGCCCAGGGCTGGCGGGTGGCGTTGACGTAGAAGCCCGCACCTAATCCCAGGTCATAGCTGCCCGCGGGGTCGTCCGCCACGCCTTCCCCCCTGGGGCTGGTGTCCGGGGCCACCACGGCAATACCGAAGCGCTCGGCAAATTGTTGTGCGCCTGCCTTGTGAACAAAGTTCTCATCGGTGCAGGTGAGCCCGGACAACCAGTACAGCACCGGCACCTTTGCCCCGGTCGATATTGAGGGCAAAAACACCGAGAACCGCATTTCGCAGTTACAACTGCTGGACCAGTGGCTGTAGCGGCGCTGTTCGCCGGCAAAACTTTTGTGGGCGGCAAGAAGCTCGATAGTCATAACCCAACGCCCCTCAGTAGAGTACGACGGAGCGGATACTCTCGCCGCTGTGCATCAGGTCAAAGGCTTTGTTGATATCATCCAAGGGCATGGTGTGGGTAATAAGGTCGTCGATATTGAGCTTACCCTCCATATACCAGTCGACGATCTTGGGTACATCAGTCCGCCCCCGGGCGCCGCCGAATGCCGTGCCCCGCCACACGCGGCCAGTCACCAGCTGAAATGGCCGGGTGGAAATTTCCTGCCCGGCGCCGGCGACGCCGATAATAAATGATTGCCCCCAACCCTTGTGGCAGCACTCCAGAGCCTGGCGCATCGTCGCCACATTGCCGATACATTCGAAACTGTAGTCCACACCGCCATCGGTCAGCCCGGCGATAACTTCCACCACGTTGTCGACGGTTTTTGGATTGACGAAATCCGTCATCCCGAACTGCCTGGCAAGGCCGACCTTGGCCGGATTGATATCCACCCCGATGATTTTGTTGGCTCCGGCAATCCTGGCCCCTTGAATGACATTGAGACCGATGCCCCCGAGGCCGAATACTGCGATATTGGCGCCGACCTCGACCTTGGCGTCAAAGACCACGGCGCCGACACCCGTTGTCACCCCGCAGCCGATATAGCACACCTTGTCAAAGGGTGCGTCGTTGCGGATCTTGGCCACCGCAATTTCGGGGAGCACTGTGAAGTTGGCAAAGGTGGAGCAGCCCATGTAGTGCAGTATGGGTTTGCCATCGAGCGTAAAACGGCTGGACCCATCCGGCATCAACCCCTGACCCTGGGTCACGCGGATGGCTTGGCACAGATTGGTCTTCGGATGGAGGCAAAATTTACACTCCCGACACTCAGGGGTGTAAAGGGGGATTACCGAGTCCCCGGGCTTCACACTCTTCACCCCGGCCCCCACATCCACCACGATGCCGGCACCCTCGTGGCCAAGGATAGCGGGGAAAACTCCTTCTGGGTCGTCTCCGGAGAGGGTAAAGGCATCGGTGTGGCAGACACCGCTGGCCTTCAGCTCAATCAGGACCTCGCCCGGCTTTGGGCCATCCAAGTCGACTTCCATCACTTGCAGGGGCTGCCCCGCTGCAAACGCTACTGCTGCCCTGGTCTTCATCGTATGCTCCTGTTGGGTAGGCCGGTGGTGATGTCTCAAATTACATGTCACAACATGCCGCCGGACTAAACGTCGATTTTGCCCACGGCTAAACAGCCAAAGCTGCGCCGACCTGAGGATCTTATAAATACCAGTTTTACCGCAAACTTGCCAGCTCGCGGCAACCGCTCGGTAAATCCATCTTCAAAGTGCTGCGGGAATGCGTAATCTAGGTGTGCACCTGGTGCCCATAGTGCCCATAGTGCCACCGTCATTCGCTTACAGAGTGAGCTCCTACGGGGAGCCTGCCCAGGCTTGGTCGATTTATGTAGGAGCCCG
>CAZWUP010000033.1:0-17415 GCA_964637045.1 uncultured Porticoccaceae bacterium
TCGGATTACGCTACGCTCAGTGTGGCCCGCGAAGCGCAGTGGCCAAATCCGACCTGCGGGAGCGGTGTTTCGCTATTTCCGGGATGCAGTACCGGGGCGAAATGTCGCGGCCCCATTGCCACAGGTTTATGAGAACCGCCAATCGAAAACTGAACCCAAGAGGAAACATTATGCACAATCATCTACAAGGTAAGACCGCCCTGGTAACTGGTGGCAGCAGGGGTATTGGCCGCGCCATCGCGGAGCGCCTGGCCAGGGACGGCGCCCTGGTGGCTGTCCACTACGGCAACAATCGCGGCGCCGCAGACGAGGTGATTGCCGGTATTGAAAGGGCGGGCGGCAAAGCCTTCGCAGTGCAGGCGGATGTGCGCTCGGTGAGCGCCATTGCAGCCATGTTCGAAACCCTGGACAAGGCATTCACTGAGCGCACTGGCAGCAATGGCATCGATATCCTGGTCAATAATGCCGGCGTCGGCGCAGGGATGGGGCCGATCGAGAAGATGACGGAAGAGGTCTTCGACAATCTCTTTGACACCAACGTCAAAGGGCTGTTTTTTACCAGCCAGCAGGCCATGCCCAGGCTGCGGGATGGCGGCTTTGTGGTCAATGTCTCCTCACTGTCCACCCGCGGCGCCAACCCCATGCTGGCCGCCTATGCCGGCTCCAAGATTCCGGGTAACTCCTTTACCCTGTCCCTGGCGGCCGCCCTGGCGCCGCGAAAAATCGCGGTCAACGCGGTTCTGCCGGGGCTGGTGCTGACAGATTTGTCGGGAGAGCTGCAGAAGAACAAGGAGGTGTTGGATGCGGTGGTGTCTCAGGTCGCCTTTGGCCGCGCGGGACTGCCGGTGGATGTCGCCAATGCGGTGGCTATGCTGGTCTCCCCGGACTGCACCTGGATCACCGGCCAGCTGATCGAAGTCACCGGCGGGGCCAGATTGTAGACACCCGCGCTGCCCGTGTAATGCCGCTGCCCCTATTTTGGGGGCAGCTCGGCGCCTGGCTGATCCGCGTAGGTGCTGGACTTGAAGTAGGGGTAGGGACCCAGGATCAAAAATAGTGAAGACCCCACTACGAAAAACACCACACAGCTCATCAACAGTTGTTGATAACCCCCGAAATGGTCGATCAAGAAGCCGTAGTAGAACGGCGCCATACAGAAACCCGCTGTGGTGACACCCATCATAGTGCCGAAGATCTTGCTGTATTCTTTCAGGCCAAAATAGCGGGTAACGATATAGGAAGCGATATCGTACTCGGCGCCAGCGCCGATGCCGATCAGGGCCGCGGCCACCACCAGCAAGTACAACTGGGGTGGCATTTGCAACAGTATCAAACAGCCGATACTGGGAATAAGCAGGGTGATAAAGGCAATCAGGGGCGCCCACAGCCGGTCCAGTAGATAGCCCACCCCCAATCTGCCGAGGATGAGTGAGAGGCCAAAGGCGCTGTATACACTGGCGGCCTCGGCGGCGCTCCAGCCGTGGTGGCGAAGCAGGGGCACAAGGTTGGTGACCATGGCGAGAATGCCGCATACCACCAGAGCTAGAGCCGTGCAGATCAGCCAAAAAGTGCGCATCCGGAACGACTCTCTGAAGCTGTAGCCTGGGCTGAAGGAAGCCGCGGCGGCGGGTATATCCTCAGTCATCGGTTTGAGTGCTGGCGACTCTGGTTCGTACATCCACTTGTAGCACAATACCAGGGTTAACAAAGGCAGGATGCCGAGTATAAAGAAGCCCCACTGCCAGTCGCCGAGATGGGAAGAGTAGGTGATGGCGATTGGCAGTACCATGCTGCTGAGGCCGGTGCCGGACAGGATGATGGCCAGTGCCATGCCGCGGTTTTTCTCGAACCACTGGCAGGTAACCTGGGTCCAGGAGATGTGCAGGGAGCCGCAACCGATGACCGGAAACAAAAAGTAAAACAGGTACATCAGCCACAGATTCAGCTCCACCAGGGGCACCGCCATATAGAGCAATGACAGCGCGGCCAGTGAGTAAAGGGTTACCCGTCGCACACCGTACTTCGAGATTAGCCCGAAGTTCTTTCTGACTTTCCCCATTGTGTGACCGATTATCTGCATTGGATCAATAGCTTACCCCTATCGCGCGCGGTATTTTTATTAAAAATGTACCCATGTAAATACTTGCATATGTCGACTATTTGCCTATAGTTATTCGCATGCATATCGACGTCGTACCCAATCGCACATCCCGCCCCGCGTACCTGCTGCGCGAGACCTTCCGTGAAGGCGGCAAGGTTCGCAAGCGCACCATCGCCAACCTGTCAGCCCTCTCCGACGAACAGATCCATGCCCTGCGCGCCGTGCTCAAGGGGGAGTCCCTGTATCCCGCCGAGACGCTGTTCAACGTGGTCGGATCACGCCCCCACGGCCATGTCGACGCGGTGCGTCTGGCCATGACCAAGCTGCGCATGGGCCCGCTACTCGGCGCCAAGCCTTCCCGGGAGCGTGACCTGGTGCTGGCCATGCTGGCCGCCCGGATCCTCGCCCCGCGCACCAAACTCGCCACCACCCGCTGGTGGCACACCACCACCCTTGCTGAGGACTTCGGTGTGGCCGATGCGTCAGAGACGGAGCTCTATGCAGCCATGGACTGGCTGCTCGAACGCCAGGGCGCGATCCAGAAGAAACTGGCCAAGCGCCATCTCGGTACCGACAGCCTGGTGCTGTACGATTTGTCGTCGAGCTACTTCGAGGGGACTGCCTGTCCTCTCGCACAGCGCGGCTACAGCCGCGATGGCAAGAACGGTACGCTGCAGGTCAACTATGGCTTGCTCACCGATCGCCGCGGCTGCCCAGTGGCCGTCTCGGTGTACGAGGGAAACACCGCGGACCCACAAACGCTGATGCCGGAGATCGCGCGGCTAAAACAGGACTTCGGCGTCGAGCAACTGGTGATGGTCGGGGATCGCGGCATGATCTCCCAGAAGGCCATTGACGCCCTGACAGAGGAACAGGGCGTGCGCTGGATCACGGCGCTCAAGAGTGCCGCCATCCGCACCCTGGTGAGCCAGGGGCAAGTGCAGTTGGGCCTGTTCGATGAGCGCAACTTGTTTGAACTCGAGCACCCGGAGTATCCCGGTGAGCGGCTGGTGGCCTGCCGCAATCCGGCGCTGGCCGAACTGCGCGCCCACAAGCGTGAAGAGCTCTTGTGCGCCACCGAGAAACAGTTGGAGAAAATCCGCGCGTCCGTGGCCAGGGGCCGATTGACGGGCCAGGACCACATCGGCGTGCGCGTGGGGCGGGTAATCAACCAGTACAAGATGGCCAAGCACTTCCGGCTCAACATTGGCGACGACGCCTTCGGCTTCGAGCGCAAGACTGACAGCATCGCCACTGAAGCCCGTCTCGACGGACTCTACATCATTCGCACCTCCGTCCCGGCGGCGACCATGGACGCCGCCGAGTGCGTGCGCCAGTATAAATCCCTGGCCCAGGTGGAGCGCGCGTTCCGCACCCTGAAGAGTGTCGATCTGCGTATCCGACCTATCCATCACCGGCTTGCCGACCGGGTGCGCGCGCATATCCTGCTCTGCGTCCTCGCCTACTACGTTGAGTGGCACCTGCGCGAGGCCTGGCGCGAACTGCTGTTTGCGGACGAGGATCAGGCTGCCAAGGCCACGCGGGACCCGGTGGCGCCGGCGCAGCGCTCTGACGCCGCTACGCGCAAAGCGTTGACGGGCAAAATCGCCGACGGCACGACTGCACACAGCTTCTCAACGCTCCTGGCGGAGTTGTCCACCATCGTGCGCAACACCTGTCGCGCGGCGTTGCCCGGCGAGACGGCGTCCACGTTCGAGGTGACTACGACCGCGAGTCCGAAACAACAGCGCGCCCTGGACCTCTTGCAGACGATCGCGGTGTAGACAGGCGCGAGAACCCCATTGTCAGGATAAGACTCTGATAATACGGGGAAATCTGCTCTTTTTATAATAGAACTTCAGATTAGCCAGCCCACCAGCTGGGAGCCGACGGCCAGGCCGATAAAGGCGAAGGTAATGCAGCGCTGCAGCTCCCCGGGGGTGTGACCCAGGGCGGTGCTCATATCCGTAACCAGGGCGCCGAAGCTGTACAGCGGGGCCACGCCGGCCGAGGTGATGACGCCGACGAGGGAGACGAGGAGAATGTGCCAGCCCGCCTTGAATTCGGATTGGGCCGGCGACCTGGTGCTCTGATCTATCATGGACATACTCGACGGTTGGCCAGGGTCTGTCTGGCATTGCGTGCACCGGCGACATTGGTGCACCCCTTAAGCATAAGTAGACCCAAAGTCTCCAAAGTGGCGAGGCTTGGGAGCCAGTCGAAATGTCGCTCTACTTTCCAGCCAATGTGTAAAATGTATAAATACCACCCCAGGCGACTGGGTGCGATTCCGAAGCCCGATCAATTGTTGTTGTGCAGTTTATTCTGGAGCTCGACCTTATCGAGCCGTGAATAGTTGTCGTTGACCTTGTGCAACAATTTGCGGAGTGTGAGTGTCTCCCTGTCGCTGAGAACACCGAAGATCTCGTCCTCCATGGCCTTTCGGATGGCTTGGATCTCGGCAAGGAGCGGGCGCACTTTTTCCGTGGGAAAGATCAGCTTGACCCGCTTGTCGTTTGGATCGGGACGGCGTTCCACCCAGCCCATTTTTGCCAGATTGTCGATCAACCGGCTGACGGTTATGTGCTCGACTTCCATTTTTTGGACCAGGAAACTCTGGGGCACACCCTCCACGTGGAGAACAATATTCAATATCCTCCACTGAGGCCTGGTCAAACCGATTTCACGGGCGCGCTGATCGAACCGAGTGCGAACCTTGCGTGCCAAATCTGCGATTAGCACACTGATTTCTTCGTGTAGCGAGCTCACGCCCGGATAGTTTTCCACTAGGCTTTCCCATCTGTTAGACGGACTAATGTTACCCTTCAAACAACACTCCCCGCATTTCGGTCAAGGTGTCGTCACGAATCCAGCGCACCATTCGGCGCAGAGGTTCAATGGCGTCGTGGGGCCCGGCAATGTTGCCAGCGGCAGCGTAACCCAGAGACACGATGCGCTGGCCGCCCCGCAGGGCACACTGGTCGCGGAGCTGGGCTTTGAGGGAGTCGGGGTATATTCCAATGGTTTGAGTGTGTACTGTCAAGTGGGAGAGGGCGTCCGCGAGGCTGTCTACGGGCACGATATTGGCGGTGCGGCAGTCCAGGCGCTCGCTGAAATCCACCAGTTCGTCATCCTGGGATACGATCACCGCACCCTCAGCACCCTTGCCGCCGATCACTTTGAAGGCGGGACTGTAGCGGATGCCGTCCAGCTCGGACCTCAGGTTGGCGTCAAATGCAGGGCTTTCCGAACTGAGATGGGGCGGCAGGGACTGGATGTTGTCGTAGACCATCTGACCGAACTCGTTGGCTTTGGCGATGCCCGCAGCATCGGTCCCCGTCACCACATAAATCACCCGGGCGCTGACACAGCCGCCCTGGTTGAAAATTCCGATATCGGTTGCAGCCAGTTTGGCCGCCTGTTCCAGTTTGATCTGGTCCTGAAATGCCTCGGGACCGATAATGGATCCGCTGAGCTTGGGATCCAGAGCAACCAGGTCGATACCGGGAGCAAGATAGTTGCGGATGCTGCGCATGGAGTCGAAGCCACCCCAGGCAACAATTTTTTCTATTCGGCTGGCGTCGTAGAGGAAGGATTCGACCGCTTCGTCACCACCTTTCCAGTAACCCACGCTGAGGTGTTTGGTGAGTGGGTGCTCGGGCTCCATCTCGATCATTGTCTGGGCGACGGCAGTGGCAAAATAGGGGTCGTTCGAAGGCAATTTGATGATGGCATCACCCCGGGTCAGGGCATTGTCCATGATGGTCTGGAGGGCGATTACCGAGGCGTTGCCGGCGATAACATGGACAGTGCGGGCACCGAATGCCCTGATATTGCAAATGCGATTGTCCAGCATTCTTTCCTCAACCCAGCCGTCTAGGTATTTGGCACCGATGTTATGATGGATATGCTCTTTGATCCGGGCCTTTTCCATTACCCGGGGCAGTGCCTTGAACATGCCAATGATCATCTCTTCGGAACTGTTCTTGGCAGATGCAGCCAACTGCATATCGAGGGCTTTCCGGACATGGACATTACTGTCGATGTCCAAACGCTCACCAAGTCGTACCAGGTAGTCGATGATATCGTCCAAAGATAGCTGGTACATATCCTCCATGTCGATAGGGTCTTCCAGCACCAAGTCGGGCAGATACTGCTTGATATCCGGAGATCTGAAGGCAGCTTCGCCCCTCCTTGTACCAAAATCTGCGAGATTGTCGGTGATAATGCGGCCGCGAATTATCAGCGGGATGAGGTCAGGTGTTTGTTGTAGTTTCATTGATTTTCTCCCAATTAGTCGAACATCGCACCCAAAGTGAGTTCAACAGCCTTTTCATAGGCATCCGGTGATTTTGAGCAGGTAATTTTGTCGTCGTCCCTTAGGTTGGAGTAGCGCACGATATCATCGTCGATGTAGGGACCCTTGCGTCCGCAGGAGCAGCCCCCATCCCAGTTTATGGTGATACGGTCGCCGGTAATCATTCCCCCCCAATACGAGGTTGGTAGCAAATCAAATAGCGCCAGGCGGCCGGTTTGGGTTCCAGTACGCTCCAGCGGCGCGCTGGTGTCGGGGTCGAGCTGAAACAATGCGATGGTTGGTGGCATATGGAACTGTCCCGCAGAGCAAAGCCGGGCGATGGACGTGGACTCCGTCATGCCATAGATTTCCTGGTAGGGGGGAGGGAATACGGCTTCGCACTGCTCGCGCCAATCGTCGGGGAATTCAATGCCCTTGCTGCCGGATTTTCCGCCACCCAGAATATAGCTATCCGGGTGCAAACCTTTGTAGCCACGTTTGGCGCACTCTTGCGCCAGGGGTATCAGCATCTGAAAAGGGGCGAACAGAAAAACGGGCTTGTCGGCGAAGTCGACCATTAGTTCGTGGATGAATCGCTCCACCTGGTCCTCACCTGGCGCAGCCTTTTGCTCTTCCTGAAGACGCTCCCTAAGCCGTTGCATGACGGGTGTCATTTTGAGAGTCTCGCCGCGGGCTTGAGCGGCGGTAATCCTTGCCGACAACCAGATGAGGTCGAGGTCCCAATGGCCTTTGCCCAGAGTGTGAACATGAGCTGCGGGGTTCTCCTTGTCGTGATAGATCCATTTGCGCAGGGTGTTGAACATGCCGGGAATATTGTGCCTTCCGGTGGCGACCGGCCAGGGACTGAAGAAGTCTATGTCACCACTGCGCAGCGTCGAGCCGGGCTCGTCGCGAAAGCTCTCGTTTACCTTCAGATAATTCTCAAAGCGAAACTTTTCTTCAGCGGTGCCCCTGGGGAAAAACGAGCATTTGCCCGTGGTGCCGGATGACCCTTGAGGGCGCATGTCCGTATTCTGTTCCAGCAGGGACAGCCAACTCTCGAGGGAGTCACATGAAGAGGTGTCTATTCCCTCAATGTTGTGGGTGGTCAGTCCCTGTAACCAGCTATTAAGCCTGTCATATCGCCCTTTCTCGATATACGACATGGAGTAGGACTTGTAGACGGTATGGGGAAAGCAAAGCGGTGTTATGTCCTCTGCCTTTGTAATCTGCTTGATTCCCAGGTCGTCAGCGAGGGAGGTAAGCATCTTGATTCTGCCGCGCATGTCATCGAAGCGTGACTGAATGGCTTTGAGCTGCATGGCTTTGACGTCCGGCCATTCAATGGCGAAGAGCTCATCGTTTGACATTGTCAGCATGAGCTCCGGATTGTCGGCAATCTGATCTGGGCTGGGGGTGTTCATTTGGCCTCCATTACGGAAATTATTTTTCGGGAAACTCTTACAAAGATATCACCGCAGGTGAGTTTAGGTGCAGGTCCGCTGTTGTCTGCGCTGCTTCGGTGATAGTACTAAGCACGCTTAGTAAAATCAAGCCGCTGAACGTAACTAGCTATTCTATTGCTGGATTGGCAATCACTCGGCCTTGTCTCGATTTATGGATAGGCTTGCGAGAAAGAGTCCGGATGTGGCCAGAAAAAGCGCGCTCAATGATGTGTAAAGCATTGCATAGCGGATGGCTTCGGTTTGATATTGGGTTGAAAAAAAGTCAGCCATAAAGCCCATGATAAAGGGGCCGCCGCCCATGCCGATGACAACCGCGGTCATATAGTAGGCGGAGTAACTCAGCGCTCGCATTCGCGGTTTGGAAATCGCCATAATCGCGGCGATCAGTGGTGGTGTGACGCTTCCGGTTAGCATGAGTGTGGGAACATAGGCTAACAGTGCGATGGTGGTGGATTCTGTAAGCAGAAAGATCAGGATGCCAGGTATGGTGAGCAAGTTCGCTATTGCCGGAACCAGCACATACCATCGCAGATTTCGGGTGGCCAGATAGTCAGATAAAAATCCACCGAGGAGGTTTCCTGAAACCAGACCAATACCGCTGGCGAGACCTAGCCAAAGGCCGACACTGGCGGGATTCATTTCGTGAACCCTCAAAAAAAAGGTTGCTGACCAGGATAAAAGTCCATAGGCGACAAGGGTAAAAAAGACCGAACTCGCCACCAATAGGCGGTAGGTGGGTAGAGAGACCAGGTACCTAATTACATTGGAAATAGTTTCAATTTCAATCTCATCACCATTTGCATCCCGGGTGCCACTCCTGGGGGGCTCTTTCATGGTGTAGCGAACCAGTATGGCTAGCAACAAGCCGGGGATACCGACCACAATAAACGCGATCCGCCAGCCTACGGTTGCCGCCAGCCAGCCGCCGACAGATAACCCCAGAAATACTCCCAGAGAGTTTCCCACGTAGTAGATGCTGATGGCTCTTGCCCTGCGTGTGGCGGGGAAGGAGTCGGCGGCAATGGATACAACCCCTGGGTTAGCTGCCGCCTCACCGGAGGCAACGCCAATCCTGGCTATCAAAAGTTGGATATAATTTACTGTGAGTCCGCACAGCGCTGTGGCTGCACTCCATACGACAATAGCTCCAGCCAGGATATTTCGGCGGTTTCCTATGTCGAGCCAGCGGGCGATGGGTAACCCGGCGAGAACATAAAAGAGAGAAAAGGCAAAGCCGGTGAGCAATCCCATCGCCGAATCGCCTACCCCAAATTCCTCCTGGATGGGGATAATAAAGATGCTCAGAATCTGCCTGTCCATCATGTTTACCATGCCGACAAGAAGCAGTAGAAACAGGAGATAGGTCGGATGGGTTCTTGCTTCTCCCGACGCAATGAGCGCATCGCCTATGGGGGCCGTGTGGTCTCTTTGCATTTGAAAAACCTTCTATATTTCCGTGGGGTGGGTTGCTGCCCGTGTTGATTGTTCGCAGCTTCGAGATAGCGATTGTCTGGATCAAGGGCCTCGGTAGGAGGTGGCCAGAAAGGATATTTTTCGCCGCTTCTGGGTTGCCGGGAAGGGCCTCGCGTGGATTTACTGCCCGATATTAATAAAAATTACTTTTTCATTATTCAATAATATTGAATATCAACCACTTCGACCATCTGTTAGCCTGATCGCCTCGGCTTCTATTGGCGTGCTTGCAAGGCGCCTATCGTCTACAGGTGAGCATTGGGTTCCCGGGGTTTGTCGGAGTCAGGGCTGAACTACCGTGGCGGCGTCAGATCGGCCCGGATTTTCAACTCTCTCGCTGTCATCGCCCGAGTTCAGCAGGCTTCCGATCTTTATGTTTACGGCTGTTAAATTTTTGTCCATTTGCAGTTGACGAAGTATATTAAGCTGGCTTAGCATTAGTCAACCGAAAATCGATGGTAGCTCGATTGAGGTGTTTATCGGCGCTTTGGGCTTTGGCCAGAGGTGCATGAAAAATCTCAAGGAGAGGCAGTAAAATCATTATAAATCATGCTAATACAGTTAAGATTGGAGAGAGAAATGCGCTATAAAAACCCCCTATATGCAGCGATTTTTACGTCACTCTGCGCCGCTCACGTACCCAGTTATGCAAGCACCGGTGAGAGCCTGGAAGAAATCATCATTACCGCAAGAAAGCGGGAAGAGAGTATTCAAAGCGTTCCTGTAGCAGTGACAGCCTTTTCTGCTGAAGACATGGAAAGGCGCGGTGTGAGCGATTTTCACATGCTTACAATGAACAATCCCAGTGTACGAATCAGCAATGGTTCATCCGCTCCCGGCGTATCCAAGATTATCGCAATTCGCGGCAATATCCAGAATGACGTCACCACCCAGCTGGATGCCGCGGTGGGCACCTATGTGGATGGGGTAGTGGTATCCCGTACCTTTGTGATGGATGGTGCGATGATGGATGTGGAGTCGGTGCAGACTCTGCGCGGGCCACAGGGAACCTTGTTCGGGAGAAATACCACTGGTGGCGCGATACTCCTCAAGACCCGGGATCCCGAGCTTGGCGGCAGCGCAAGTGGTTATATCAAAGGCACTTTGGGATCCCTCGATACCCAGGCGGCAACAGTCGCCTTAAATCTGCCCTTATCAAATACAGTTGCAGTGCGCTTGGTGGCAAACCACGACAGTCATGATCCAATTATGACTATCGGCGGAAATGGACAGAATTTTGTCGCCGCCACATATGGTTTGGATCCAAAGTTTGATATTCCACAGGGCCTTGGCGGAATGGATGCGGAGTATTACCGGGCCAAGCTGCTGTGGCAGGTTTCCGATGCAACCTCCATTATATTTGCGGCTGAATCTGGCGATGTGGACAGTTCTCAGACCCATAATGTGCCCACCCAGCCCAATGATCCTCAGTACAGCAATGCAAATATCAGAGGGCTCGGCGGTGCCAATACGGGTATTCTCACGGATGAGTTTATCAACGGAAAGTCACGGTTTTACCATCTTACCGCTGCTCACGATCTGGATAACGGTGAACTGAAATTTATTGCCGGCCTGCGCAAGCTGGATATTGTCGCCAACCAGTCAGTGCCTCCATCCGTGGGCTATACCGAGCAAAACAAGCCGGGCCTGGAGCAACTGTCATACGAGATTCAGTACAATGCGTCATTCATGGATGACAGGCTGGAATTGACATCGGGTATTTACTATTTCGATGAAGAGACCTACGAAGACCAGATCACTGTTATACCGACGATTTTCCGGACTCTTGGCCCGCGGGATACGGTAATGAATACAGATATCAAGTCGAGTTCGCTGTACGCCCAAACAACCTATGAGCTTACTGGCCGTTCGGATATTACTCTTGGTTTGCGCTATACCGACGATCAGAGGGATGGCTGGGGCTATCAGAACTATCTGAATGTACAGCCAATTACTCCCTTGACTTTCGAGTACGATAAGACCCAGGTCAACTACTTGGCGACGTACGATTTCAAGTTTACCGAAGATCTTATGGGTTACATCAGCAACTCGACAGGTTACCGTTCTGCAGCCGCTGGCTTGACAGCTTCAACCACACGTCCCGGAGAGTGGGCGACGTTGCTTCCGGAAGAAGTCACCAACTACGAGGCCGGCTTCAAGTCCGACTGGCTGGAAGGTCGACTTCGTGTCAACGGGGCCGTCTATCTCCAGGATTATGAGAACTACCAATACACCGGAATTGTTGTAGACGAACAAGGCACCGCGATCCGCACGGCGTTGATAGCGGATGCTGAAATTCGCGGTGGGGAGCTTGAGGCAACGCTGCTGTTGCCATCCGATATAACAGTATCCGCAAGTTGGGGCTACGTAGACACCGAAAACAAGTCGGACGGAAAGCCGCTACAGAATATTCCGGAGAATACTTACAGTCTCTCGATCACCAAAGTGGTAGAGCTGTCCAACGGCAATATTGATTTCAATATCAACTACGATTTCCGCGATGAGTTCTTCACCGCGGCAACCAATCCTGATTCCTCACTGCTCAAGGAGCGAGAGCTGATTAATCTCACCGCTACCTATCACCAGGATACATGGTCCCTGGGCGCTTTTGTCAGCAATCTGACAGATGAGGAGTACTACAGTCACGGCGCCATAGTACCCAGTGCCGGAGCGTCTTTCGTGAGCCTCGGAAAGCCCAGAGTGGCAGGTATCAAAGCAACATATAATTTCTAACGGCTGTTGTTGTTCCCTTGGGGGGCTGCTCATCGCTGAGAATGAGCAGCCCCTTTTTTTGCGCGACCCATCGGCTATCAGCGGCTCAAGGATTGCCCCATCAAGCCTCCAGGGCTTTCGTTCGGCCAATCTCGCCGATCTTGAAACCACTACTCCCGAGCTGTTCCTCTTGCCGCAATCGAATTCCGGGCAAAGAGCGCCGAAGCCTTGTGTCGTTTGAATTTATAAGCTGCGGCCGCCGTCAATATCAATCACCTGACCCGTGATGTAAGCCCCGGCTGGCGAGCAGAGGAAAACCGCGAGCCCCCCGATATCCTCCATGGTGCCCAGCCGTTTGAGGGGTGTTTTGGCGCGCCACTGTTCCGCCGCCCAGTCCACCGTGGCGGTCAAGGCGGTGGGAAACCAGCCGGGGGCAATGCAGTTCACGGTGATTTTTTCCCGGGCGTGTTCCGCCGCCAGGATACGGGTGAGTTGTTCGATGCCGGCCTTGGAGGCGGCATAGGGTGGCGAAGCGATGTCCTTGTCCAGCAGCCTCGCGCCCACCGAGCTGATATTGATGATGCGTGACCAATTTTCATCGGATGCCGCCTTGGCCAGCAGGGGAATGAGAGCCTCAGTGAGGTAAAAGCTGCCCTTGAGGTTGAGATCCATCACCTTGTCCCAGCCCCTCTCGGGAAAATCCTCGATGGGCGCCCCCCAGGTTGTCCCGGCATTGTTGATCAGAATGTCGATTCCCTCCGGATGCTGGTCCGCCAGGGTCGCCGCCAGGTGCCTGATGTCTTCCAGCGCCGACAGGTCGGCGGCAATTCCGCGGCACTGGCCCGGCCCCTGGCGCGCCAGTTCCGCCGCCGCCGCCAGGGTCTTTTCCTCCTTGCGGCCGACGATGATCACCTTGGCTCCACAGTGGACAAATACTGACGCGATCATCTTGCCGATGCCGTCGTTGCCGCCAGTAACCAGCGCCGTGCGGCCATCAATAGTAAAAAGAGTTTGCAGGGAAATCGACATTGTTACCTCTTGGTTATGTAATTTGCACAGCAGCCACGGTTTTCAGTCTACAGGCTTTATTTATTGACCACCCCTGGGCGCCCCTCGTTGCCGACTCGTGCCGACAGGCTGCTGACACTCCCCATTCATTTTACAGGCTGTTGTCCCGCGCTGTCTCGGTAGCCTGGCTTTCCGGCTTCCCTGTTGGGCACTGAGCCGGCACCTGTCAGAAGTGCCAGGTGTTTCCGTTGGGGTTGCGGGCTATCATGATCCATCACAACAATAACCCCAGGGACCACCATGCCGATCCTCAACCTCGTCCACATCAATATCCACGTTGCCGACCTGGAGCAATCCATCGCCTTCTACGCCAAACTCGGCTTCAAAGTGATGTTCGAACTCAGTCGTCATCAAGCCGATGAGTTGGTCCACGTCCAGACCGGCGACGGCATCGACTACGGTGGCGGTCTTGTAAAGGGGGCGGTGATCTCCCTCGGCGACGACCCCCGCTGCGCCACCAAGCTGGAACTTATCGAGTACGTGGCCCCCGCCACCGCACCCCAGCCCCGCAAACCCAGCCACCAGGCCGGTGTCCACCGCCTGGCGATGCGGGTCAAGGATCTGGATGGCACCCTGGCCGAGTTCCGCGCCCGCGGCGTTGCCATCACCGACCAGCCCCACGAGATTCGCACCATGGGCGGCCGCCAGCGCTTTGTGCTGTTCAGCGATCCGGACGGCACCTTGCTGGAGCTGATTGAGTTGTTGCCGCTGTAATTGGTGGCCAACTTCCCGCCGAGACTGCCAGAGTAGCCCTAGGGAAAAATGTCGCCGCCGGTGACCTGGGGGCTCTACCAATCAGCGTGGGAGATGCCTGGAAGGTTTGGGTCAGGGTTGCCCAAAGCATACTCAATCGTCAAAACCGATCCGTGTCTCCCGATGGTACCCCTCGGGTTTGGACGCGAGCCGGGTGCCGCCGTGGATAACACCGTTGAAGGCCGGGGCCTGCATATAGTAGGGGTAGAGGGTGTCCGGCTGGGAAGCTGCCGTCAGGCGGGCGCTGAGTTCCGCGGGCAGGGTAAAGTCCAGGGCCGTCACCGATTCCTCGAACTGGTTTGGGTTGGAGGCGCCCACCAATACCGAGGCCACCCCGGGGCGGTTGGCCACCCAGTTGATGGCGACCCTGGTCATGGGCTCCCCCAACTCCCCGGCCACCGCCCGCAGCTCCCCCTCGATGGCCCGGGCGCGCTCGGTGCGCTGGTAGAGGGGCATGGAGGAGGGGATCTTGTTGAGGCGGCCGGCGATGTCGTCGCCGCGGCCGCCATCCTGAAAATACTTGCCGGTGAGCAGGCCGCCGCTCAAGGGGCTCCAGGCGGTGACCCCCATGCCCAGTTCCTGGGCCAGGGGCAGGTGCTCCCGCTCGATGTCCCGCTGCAGCAGGGAGTATTCCAACTGCATGGAACTGACCGGCTCCAGGTTGCGTTCCAGGGCCAGGGTTTGCAGGCGCGCCGCATACCAGGCGGGGGTGTTGCTGATGCCGATATAGCGAGCCTTGCCGCTGCGCACCACCTCGTCGAGGGTGCGGATCACCTCTTCCGCAGGGGTCAGCTGGTCCCAGTTGTGGAGGATATAGAGGTCGATGTAGTCGGTGCCCAGGCGCTGCAGGGAGCCCTCCAGGGCGCGCAGGATATTCGTGCGGTTGTTGCCCCCGGCGTTGGGGTTGCCGGGCTCGGCGCAGAAGGAGAACTTGGTGGCGATCACCATGCGGTTGCGCAATCCGGCGCCGTTGATGAACTTGCCCACCAGGCGCTCGCTCTCGCCGCCGCCGTAGCCGTCGGCGGTGTCGATAAAGTTGCCGCCGGCGGCGACATAGCGGTCGAAGATGGCTCGGGAGTTGTCCTCGCCGATACCGTAGCCGACGGAGGAAAACGTCATCGCCCCCAGACACAGGGGGGAGACGCGGAGGCCGGTACGGCCCAGGGTGTAGTAGGTGGTCAGCGACATGGGGTCTGCTCCTCAATAATCAGTGCGGTGGCCTGCGGCCGGCCGATGGCGGTGTGTAAAAAAACCGGCGGTTTCGGCGGGGTGTCCCGCCATCAACCGGGGTGGCCTGCACCGGGTTGATGGGCATAGGCGCTGGTTTTGAAGTACGGGTAGGGCCCCAGGGTCAGGAACAGCGCAGAGCCCACCACAAAAAAGACCACGCAACTGATCAGCAGTTGTTGGTAACCCCCGAAGTGGTCGATCAGGAACCCGTAGTAAAAGGGTGCCATACAAATACCCACGGTGGTAACACCCATCATGGTGCCGAAGATCTTGCTGTACTCCTTGAGGCCAAAGTAGCGGGTGACGATATAGGAGGCGATATCGTACTCGGCGCCAGCGCCGATGCCGATCAGGGCCGCGGCCACCACCATCAGGTACAGCTGGGGCGGCATTTGCAGCAGGATCAGGCAGCCGATACAGGGAATGAACAGGGTGACGAAGGCAATCATGGGGGCCCACAGCCGGTCCAGCAGGTAGCCCACAGCCAGCCGGGCGCCGATCAGCGAGACGCCAAAGGCGCTGTACACGGTGGCGGCCTCGGCGGCGCTCCAGCCGTGGTGGCGGAGCAGGGGTACGAGGTTGGTGATCATGGCGAGAATGCCGCACACCACCAGCACCAGGGCCGCGCTGATCAGCCAGAAGGAGCGCATCCGGAATGACTCTTTAAAGCTGTAGCCGGGGCTGAAGGACACCGGGGCGGCAGATCCTCCTTGCGCCTGGGCCTTGACTGCCTGGGACTCCGGCTCGTGCAGCCACCTGTAGCACAGGGCCAGGGTTATCAAAGGCAGGGTGCCGAGGATAAAAAAGCCCCACTGCCAGTCGCCGATGTGGCTCGAAAAGGTGATGGCAAAGGGCAGAATCATGCTGCTGAGCCCGGTGCCGGTCAAGATAATGGCCAGCGCCATGCCGCGGTTTTTTTCAAACCACTGGCAGGTGATCTGGGTCCAGGAGATTTGCAGGGTGCCGCAGCCGAAGATGGGAAAGAGAAAGTAAAACAGGTACATCAGCCACAGATTCAGCTCCACCAGGGGCACTGCCATATAGAGCAGGGACAGGGCGCCCAGTGAATACAGGGTGACCCGGCGCACCCCGTATCTGGCGATCAGCCAGCCCACCAGCTGGGAGCCGACAGCGAGGCCGATAAAGTTGAAAGTGATGCAGCGCTGCAGTTCCCCTGGGGTGCGCCCCAGGGCGGCACTCATATCGGTCACCAGGGCGCCGAAGCTGTACAGGGGGGCTACTCCGGCAGAGGTGATTATGCCGATCAGGGAGATAAAGAGAATGTGCCAACCCGCTTTGAATTCTGATTGGCCCGAGGGCCTGGAGCTCTGATTTATCATGGATATACTTGGCTTTGGAGAGATTGAAGGCATTGCGCACTGTTATTGTTGTGCGCTGTTGGGTTTTCGCATGTAAGGCAACTGTACCCTAATTGGCGGCCCGTTGGTGACGGTTTTTGACCGGGATTTGCCAAAGACGCATAATTCCCAAACCAGCGCGCCCGGCCACCACGGTTGTCGAGGCGCCATCAACCGGCAGCCATTCCTGCCTGCGGCGCCTGCCGTGCAACCCCACCTTCTCAACTGGAGCCAGATTTCCTTGGAACAAGATGACTTTACGACAAAATTAACCCGGGTGTGCCGCCGGGCCTTTGGTGGCAGCGGCCCTGTGGAGGAGCTGAAGCGGCTGTCCGGTGGTGCCAATATGGAGAGCTGGGCCCTGCGCTACGGCGACACCGCCATGGTGCTGCGGCGCTTTCCCGGCGGCGGTGACGGCTTTGGCGAGGACGAGGAGTACCTGGACTCCATCTCCCTCTCCGCCCAGGCCGACCTGATCGATGCCGCCAGCCGCGCCGGCGTCACCGCCCCTGCGATACTGGCCCGTCTCGCTCCCGACGACGGCTTGGGCGAGGGCTTCCTGATGGCCAGGGCCGGTGGCGAAGCCATGCCTCACAAGATCCTGGGCAACCCGGAATATGCCGCCGTGGTCCCCGGGTTGACGGAGCAGATGGCCCGCGAGCTGGCCCGTATCCACGCCCTTCCCACAAGCGCCTGCGCCGATCTGGTGTACGCCTCCCCTCGCCAGACCATCGCAGCGGAGTTGCGCCGCTATCGGGATCTTCAGGCGAGCCTCCCGGTCCTCGATTTCGCCTTTGGCTGGCTGCTGCGCAATGCGCCGCCGGAAGTGCCCCCGGTGGTGCTCCACGGGGATTTCCGCATGGGCAACCTGATGATCGACAGCACCGGCATTTCGGCGGTGCTCGACTGGGAGTTGGCCCACCTGGGGGACCCGGCCCAGGACCTGGCCTATCTCTG
>CAZWUP010000034.1:0-17275 GCA_964637045.1 uncultured Porticoccaceae bacterium
CGGCAAAAAGGCGGTGATCGATATTACCGCGTCCCTGGATCTGGCGGATTGAGGAGGGCGGCGCTAAAGGCTCGCAGCTGAAGACTCATCGCAATGGCACAAGCATCGGAACTACAATGAAAATCACTGGCTATCGCAGCGCCAATGGCACCGCCTACCGGACGTACGACCTGCGGATTCTGGATGACAATACCGCGGTAGGCTGGCTGGAGGACGATTTCCACCACTTTGGCATCACCGTCGTCCACGACGGCCACCGGGTGACGGACATTCGCATGGCATCGCCGCGCACCCCGTGGACAGCCTGTTCCGGCGCCTCCGAGCCACTCCGGGCCCTGGTGGGCCAGCCCCTGATCACCAGAGCTTCCGACATTGGCGAGCTGATCGAGATGCGGCTGCAGTGCACCCATGTCTTCGATCTCACTGGCCTGCTGCTGGCCCATATCGCCAATCGCCACCAGCGTCAAGAGCACTGGCGCTACCTCTCTGAAGTACCAGACCGCCCCATTGTCGCAGAGGAATACGCCCTGGCCAGTTTTGGCCCGGGAGAGGCGAAACTGTACCTCAACGACACCCTGGTGATGCGCTGGGAAATCGATGGCGAGATGATTACCGGACCTGAGCCCTACGGCGGCCATTCCCAGAATGAAGGCTTTCGAGCCTGGACAGAGAGCCTTCCCGAACTGGAAGCGGAATACGCCACCATCCTGCGGCGGGCGATTCGCACAGCTTGTGGTCGCGCGATAAACAGCGACGACTTTCCAACGGCCGCGGATATGTCGTCAAAACCCCTGTGCCACGCCTTTCAGCCGCAGCAGCGGAGCAGCGCGCGGCGCAACCTCGGCAATGCCCATGACTACACGAGTCATCCCGAGGATATGCTGATCAACGTCAAGGAAATTCCGTGACGCGAGGGCAGCCCCGCCTACGGCATACCCATCCTCAACGTCGACAAGGCCACGACCCTGGTGGTGATCAAGCGCTCCCTGGGTGCCGGGCTCCTGCACATTTCTCCCCAACCCGCAACCGCCGGGCGGTTACAAATAACGGGTCACCCGGCTGCTTTTGTTGTCACTCGCTATCCAGCTTCGAGGGTTTTGGCCCTCTGAATTAAAGCTGAGCCCCCGCCTGATCCGCCTGTCTTTGCTCGCTCCGCTCTATAGCCGGCTTGAGATAGCGCAGCGCCACCGCCAGGGAAAGCATGGCGACAACAAAGCTGCTGGTGACCACTATACCCAGGGATACACCCAATTTCCCTTCATCCTGAAAAATAAAATCGGTGATAAAACCGACAAATACCGGGCCAAAACCCATCCCCATATTGGTGGTGATAAAGAGCGCAATGGCGATCAGCTGACCGCGTATTTCATTGGGCGCGAGCATCGCGGAAACGGCAGAGACGTAGAGAATAAAGGGCACGGTGACGATCTGAACCACCCCGTAGAGGCCGAGAAATACATAGCGGTTATCGACCACAAACAACATCGCCGCCGCGGGCAACAAGGCGGCGATCAGACACACATAGAACCGCAGATGGGCGTCCTTCATACCGCGGGCGTAGAGCCAGTCGACGATTTTGCCGTTGAACAGCAGGGTCAGGGCCGCAAGCAGGTTCATGGCACTGAGTGCCGGACCGTACTTGGCGGGGGGCCAGTGGAAAGTCCTACTGATATATTCCGGCACCCAGGAGGTGAGGCTGAAGCCGCAAATGGCAATGGCGGAAAAACCGATCATCATGGCCAGCAACAGTTGCCAGTTCTGCCCGGCAAATGCCCGCAGGTGGCCCATTTCCCTGCCGTCCTTGCCCACCGCCTTTGCTGTCGCCAGGCCTTTGCGCGTCGGTTCGCTGAAGGTAAATACCAGGGCGGCAAAGGCAATCCCGGGGGCTCCCACTATCATCAACACCATTTGCCAGGGTTCCAGCACCCCCACCAATGGCCAACTGACCTGGCCCAGGCTTTCAGCGAAGGCAATGATTAGCCCCCCCAGACCAAAGGCCACCGCAGAACCGATTTTTCCACCCATCTGGTATACGGAGGTGGCAAACATCAGCTTTCTTTTGGGAAATTCATCGGCAATCAGGGAATAGGCCGCCGGCATCAACGCAGCCTCCCCCATACCCACCCCGATCCTGCCCAGCATCAGGGTGGCAAAGGACCGGGCAAAGCCGGCGGCCATGGTAGCCAGGCTCCAGACGGTCACCCCAAAAAAGATTACCCAGCGCCTTGGATAGCGGTCCACCGCCCAGCCCATGGGCAGGCCAAACAGGGAATAGCAGATGGCGAAGGCGGGGCCGAGGATCAGGCTCATCTGAAAGTCTGTCAGCCCCAGGTCGGCCTTGATGGGACTTACCAACATGGCGATGATCAGCCGGTCCACCCAGGAAAACACATAGAGGAAGAACAGCACGGCAACCAGCCACCAGCTTTTGAATCCCACCCCTTCGCCACTGGAAGTTCGGGTTTGCGCTTTTAATAATGTCATTCCCTACCCCTGGGTTTGTGGCATGCGCAACGGCTCAGCGCAACAACACACCACCGTCAATCGGCAGGCTGATGCCTGTAATGTAGGAGGCCAGCGGCGACGCCAGAAACAGCGCCCCCCCGGCCATCTCCTCGGGCGCGGCCCAGCGCCTCATGGGCACGGTGGCGAGCAGGCGGTTTTCCTGCTGAGGGTCTACCCGGTAGTGCTCCGTCATCCGGGTGTGGACAAATCCCGGGGCGACCATGTTCACCCGCAGCCCCTGCTGCGCCCACTTGTCCGCCAGCACTCTGGTGAGACCATAGAGCCCGGATTTGCTGGCGGTGTACCCGGGCACTTCCTTGAGGGACAGATAGGAGGCCAGTGAACCCACGTTGACAATCGACCCCTTGCGCTCAACCAGGGTTGCGCGATAGAGCAGACAGAGTTCCATCACGCCAATCAGATTCATTTCAATCGTCTGGCGGAATCCGTCGATCTCAAACTCGTTGTCCAGGGCGATGCCGGCATTGTTGACCAGCACGTCGATCTCGGGCACCGCCGCGTGCAATTGCTCGCGCCCGGCAGAGGTGGCCAAGTCCGCCTGGTGATAATCAAACGCGGACAGGTCATCCTCGTAGCTGTCGGCGCTGGCCCTGGTGCCGGTGATGTGGACGCGGCCGCCGGCCTGGGCAAAACCGCGGGCGATACCCAGGCCGATGCCCTGGGATGCGCCGGTGACGAGAATGGTTTTTTCGGAAAAGTCGAGCATAGTAACGTCCGTTGATTGTGCCTGGTGGCAAGCCACTAGAAACCGCGCGCCGCGGCAAACCTGTCGCGATGAAAGGCGCAGTTGCCGTAGAGGTGCTCGCACACCCGCGCCCGCTTGAGAAACAGTCCCGCATCGTATTCGTCGGTCATACCGATACCGCCGTGGAGCTGAATGGCCTCGTTGGTCACCAGCACCAGGGTTTCGCCCACCAGCGCCTTGGCCCGGGAGGCGATGGCGGGCAAGTCGGGATCCTTGTTGTCGATGGCAACCAGAGCCGCGTCCACCACACTGCGGGCAAGTTCGAGATCCACATACATTTTCGCCGCCCGGTGTTGCAGGGCCTGGAAGCTGCCGATCAGCTGACCAAACTGCTCGCGAAGCTTCAGGTACTCCAGGGTCATCTCGAATGCACCCCAGGCACAGCCCAGCATTTCCACCGCCATGCCGATGCGGGCGTGATCGAGGACCTGCGCCACCAGGCAATCCGCGGGGTCGGCGGCAGCCAACAGCGCCTCGTGGGGAACCAGAATATCGGCAAAACCGATAGCGCCGTGGTCGCGACAGTCGACGAGATGGCGAGGCTCAACCCTGACCCGATGGGCATCCACCAGAAACAATCCGGCGGGCTTCCCCGCCTCAATCTCGGCGCTGATCAGAAAGGCATCGGCGGAGGCGGCATCGGCGACGGATTGTTTGCTTCCGGAAAGGAGCCAGCCGCCATCCGTCCGCACTGCCGTGGTCGTTGTTTTGCCCGCTTGGTGGTGATGGCCGTCATCGCAGGCCAGGGCAACCCTGAGGTCGCCCCCGGCAATTTTTGCCAGGGCGTCGCGGCTGATGTCCGTGTGCTGGCAGAGGGTCAAGGCAGACACCGCAATCACTCCGGTGGACAGCAGCGGCAGGGGCGCCAGGTTGCGCCCCAGCTGCTCGAGGATCAGGCCCATTGCCACCATCCCCAAGCCACTGCCGCCCTGCTCTTCGGGCACCATCAAACCCTGCCAGCCCAGCTCAACCAAGCCTTCCCAGAGTTCATTTCCCGTGACAACCCCCTGGCTGTCCCGCAGGGCGCGGAAGCGGCTCACCGGGCAGGTTTCAGCGAGCCACTCCCGGGCGCTGTCCTGGATCAATTTCAGACTTTCGGTATCAAGTGTCATGATATTCGGCAACTCCACAGTGTCAGGCCGGGTCCGGCAGGCCCAGGACCCGCTTGGCGATGATGTTCAGATTGATTTCCGAGGTCCCCCCCTCGATGGAGTTGCCCTTGCCCCGCAGCCAGGCCTTCACTTCGTTCACCTCGTGGCTTGCGAAGTGCTCGCCACTCCAGCCCAGCCCGGCGCCACCCATGGCCTCGATGGCCAACTCCCCCCGCTGCTGATTGGTTTTGGCGGCGGCAATTTTGAGCACCGACGCCAGGACGCTGGCACTCTGGCCGGAGGTCTCGGCCTCCATCCGTGCGACCAGGCACTGGATCGCCTCGCTGTGCATGACCTGGTCGGCGATGCGAGCCCGCAGGTCGGCTTCGATCCTGCCCTCAGGGTGGGGAGAATAGGCCGCAGCGAGATCCCACAGGTTGCGGCTGAAATCGGCGCCAAAGCCGGCGGCGGCCACATTCTGGCGTTCGTACTGCAGCAGGCGCTTGGCGATTTCCCAGCCGCCGTTGAGTTGGCCCACCAAATTGCCCACCGGCACCCGCACATTGTCGAGAAAGGTCTGACAGAAGTTGGATGCCCCGGAAATCAATTTAATCGGCTGGACTTCCACCCCAGGTGATGCCAGGTCGAAAAGCAGAAATGAAATACCCCGGTGTTTGGGTGCCTCGAAGTCCGTACGCACCAGGCAGAAAATCCAGTCGGATTTGTCGGCTTCGGACGTCCATATCTTGCTGCCGTTAATCACAAAGTCGTCACCCTCCCGGCTCGCCCGGGTTTTGAGGGACGCCAGGTCGCTGCCGGCACCGGGTTCGGAATAGCCCTGGCACCAGCGGATCTCACCACGGGCGATGGGGGGCAGAAAGCGACGCTTTTGCTCCTCGGTGCCAAATTCCAGTAGCACCGGGCCGAGCATCCAGTAACCAAAGGAGAACAGTGGCGGACGGGCGTTGATCCGGGTCAGCTCCTCGTCCAGCACCCTGGCTTGCTCCGGGCTGAGACCGGCGCCACCGTACGCTTTGGGCCACATGGGCGCGGTCCAGCCCCGGGCGGCCATGCGCTCAAGCCACAGCTTGGTGTCGGGATTGGGAAATTCCGGGTCGCGGCCACCCCAGGGGTATTCACCCTCCGGCATGGGGGTGCGCATGGACGGGGGACAATTGTCCTCCAGCCATTGGCGCACCTGGGTGCGAAATGCTGTTGTTTCGGCTGTCATTCTCGTTATCCTCCGGTGGGTCGGCCAGTACATCGAGGCCAATTGCGGGTATCGGGAGTGCCATCCCATTACAGGCAACCCCAACACGTCCTATACTACTGGCTCGCAAAATCCTTGATCACTATTACATAGGATAGGTGGCACCTTGGATCGGCAACCAAACACTCTTTATCACTGGCGCAGTCCCGGTACAGCTGATGTTCGATAACCAGGAATTGATGTCGCTGGCCATGGCAAGCGAGCAGGATATTCTGCCCGCCGCCCTGGCGTTTCGCGAGCTGGCGCTGAAGTACGGCAATTTTCAGGTCTCGCCCCACGCCAATATTTCATCCGGCAAGCCCATCACCGACGCCGCCGGCGACCCCCTGGCAAGCAAGGTATTTGGCTGGCGCGACGACGCCGACGCCTGGTGGCGCAATCCCCGCCTGGCCCTGGACTCACCTCTGCCCAGAGCCTGTCGCTATGAGAGCCAGCCCTTTTGGCTGAACCGCCATGGCATCTATTGTCGCAATCCCAGTAGCCACCTGACGGATTTCAACATGGACTTCATCGCCCGCACCCTGGGGGATGTCGCCGCTATTGTGGTCCCCATTCACCTGCCCTTTGCCCAGATCGCCGTGGTCAGTTTTACCTGTGCCGACCACAAGCGCGCGGATTTGGCCGACGACTACCAGCGCTACTGGCCGGTGCTGCAGCTGTTTTCCACTCTCTTTATCTCGGACTATGTAAAGCTGCGTCCGGAGCGGCGGGTAATCCCCCACGACTGCACCCTCACCAAGCGGGAGGTGGACTGCCTGCGCTGGGCCGCACTGGGCAAGACCGACCAGGAAATCGCGGAAATACTCGCCCGCTCGCGGCCCACGGTGAGGTTTCACCTCAGCAACGCCACCGCCAAACTGAACGCCAGCAACCGCAGCCAGGCAATTTTCAAGGCCAGCCAACTGGGCTTTCTCGGCATTGTGGCCTGAGCCGAGCCGCAAGTGCGGTCAGGGCTCGAAGCGTAGAATGATCCGCCCGGGTATTCCGCTTACCCAGATCTCGTCCCCCACCTGCAGCGCGGTGGTCCCCAGTCCGCGGGTACCCTCGGGGTCAAGGCGCCATTCCGCCACCAGCGCCATGGCGTCGGGATCGAGTTCGGCGACAACCAACTCTCCCGGGCAGGAACTGTTCTCCCGTACACAGTCGAGCAGTTTGTTGGGGGTTGTCACCTGGCCAGTAGCCAGCACCGTGCCCCGGTCCGTCCAGCGGAGATTGTCCGGCATAAACGGCAACTCGGTCGCCGCTGGCTTCACCGGCTCGTTGGCCTCGCCGCAGGGCAGGGGAACCCGTAGCAGCCGGCGCTCCGCCCAGGCGGCGAAAACGGCAACACACCCGTCCCCCGAGACCACCAGGCCGTTGGGGCCGGAGTGGAAGGTGTCGGGAATCGCCGACCAGCCGGTGTCGGCGCGCCACCGGTAGAGCCTGCCTGTTTTCTCGCCGCGCTCCTGCCTGGCCCAATTGTCGCCATCCCGGGGATCGAAACTTTGAGTGACAAGGAATCCACCATCGGGATGAGGAGCAATACTATTGGCGTTGAGGTAGTCCGGCAGGGGAATGCAGTCCCGCCAACTCAGAACGGGGACCCTGCCCTCGACGGCCATGGTGAACACTTCGATGGCCTTGCGACTTCCCCTGTTGATGACCAGTAGTTCGAGGTCATCGTCAGAGGAGGAACGGAGCGCCACTCCCAGGGGAGAGAATCCCGCCTGATCCAGGGGGGCAGAACAGGTGGCAGTGCCGCCCTGGTCGGGTACTTCGATGTGGAGCATCTCCAGGTGGGGGGGATCATTGCTCAACACATAGAGTCCAGGCACCTGCTCCGGGCCAATGCTCACCGCGCTGGCCAGCACCCAGGAAGAATCGGGGATCGCCAGCAGGTCCTCCGTCGACGGGGGCCCGGCAACCTGTGCCGGTTTGATGAGCGCCTGTTCGCCGCTGGCGGCAAACCCACTGACCAGCAGCACCGCAGCGGCAACGAGCAGGCGCAAGGAAAGAGGAAATCTGACTTTAAGGCTGAGGTTTGCTGTGGTCATGGCTGCCTACTTGTTATGGTTGGAATCGTTGCTGTCCCACAACTATCTGGAGCCCCCTCAGGAAAACTCAGCGTAGCGCTACATTTACCGCTAGTGATGGAACTCAATAGTTGCGAAACATCTCAATGGTGGCGGTTTTTGCGCAGGTCGGATTTGGCCACTGCGCTTCGCGGGCCACGCTGAGCACAGCGTAATCCGACAACCCCGTGGGCTTGACGAAATTCCCCGTCGGATTACGGCTACGCTACCAAAAGTAGGCGCTTTAGGCGATCCAACCTACGGGAGCGATATTTCGATACCAGCAGGTTTAAACACTAGTTACCCGAAACTGTGCGGACGGCGCCCGGTGGACTTTCTGCGGCGGAAGACCGCTAAAGCGTCTGACCGTCGTCAATGGTAATGACCGAGCCGGTGACGGCCCTGCTGTGGTCCGATCCCAGGTACAGCAGGGCATACTTCAGGTCATCCACTTCCATCACCCGCTGGCGGGGGGCGCTCGCCACCCGATTTTTGCCGGCTTCCGTCTGATAAAACTTTTCACTGATCTCGGTAATCATCACCCCGGGGCAGACCACATTGACATTGATGCCATGTCCAGCCCATTCCAGTGCCATGGTGCGCCCCGCCATGATGGAGGCCGCCTTGGAGGTGCAATAGGCGATATTGTCGACCACGGGATTCAAACCCCGGATGGAACCCACAATCACCACCCTGCCCCGTTGCGATGTATCGCGACCGGCCTTGATCAAGCGGGCCGCACCTTCGCGGGCGGTGAGGATAGCGCCGTTGACATTGGTGGCCATCACCCGGTCAAAATCTGCCATCGGCAATTCCAGGGCGGTGCCGCCGATATGGATTCCGGCATTGGCATAGATGCTGTGGACAGTGCCAAAGGCATCCTCGGCGACATCAAAGGCGGCGACCACGGACTCCTGGTCCGCGACGTCCATTTGCACCGCCGCGGCCTTGCCTCCCCTGTCGGCAATTTCCTGGACCAGGGTTTCCAGGTGTGCAATGCGCCTGGCGGCGGCAACCACATTGGCCCCCGCTGCCGCGAGCTCTTCACACAGGCGCCTGCCGATACCGGACGAGGCACCGCTAACCAATGCCGTACGGCCAGTCATATCGAAGGAAATTCGGTCCATAGCCAATGCCTCACACTTGGGTGGTCAGAGTTGTTGTTTGCAAACCGGCCTTGCGCCGCGGCCCCGGGAGCAGGCCGGCACAACACCGGCGCCAGCGCTGCGGCAATGTCGCCGGCCGCCCTACTTGATACCGGTGATAACAATGCCCGCATGGCACTTGTACTGCCGGTTGATGTTGATCAGTATCGATGTCAGGGCTTCTGCCGCCACACTGTTTGCTATGGGTCCGGCGTGATAGCCCGTCATCCCGGCGGCCTCCACCAGAGCTATCGCCTCCTCCCTGGCGGCCTTGTCGTTGCCCGTCACCAGCACATCGCAGTCGATTTTGTGGTTCTCCAGCAGGTGGTGGGCGGCGACATTCTGAAACAGGGACACCACCCGCACCTCGTCACCGAGGAACTGCTGAGCCCGCTGGCCCGCGGAACCCTCCGGTGGCAATTGCACCACGGCGACCTTGGGGGGCATCAAGGGTACGGTGACGTCCAGCAGGATTTTGCCCTGCAGCAGCGCCTTCACCGGCTCGAGGGTGCTGAGCTGGTGGGCAAAGGGTACCGTCAGGACCACGATATCCGCGGCCTTCGCGGCCTCGTAGTTACTCATGGCCAGGGCGTTGTCGACAGTCTCACCGCGCTCCGCCAGCACGGCCTTCAATTCCGCCAGGGCCGCAGCGGCTTTGCTTTCTTCCCTGGAGCCAATGATGATGTGGTGTCCGGCCTGAGCCCAGCGCCTCGTCAGTCCCCTGCCGAGATCCCCTGTGCCACCCAGGATGGCGATGGTTCTGTGCTGCGTTTCCATAAAAAATTCCGAGTAAATGATGGTTGAATACCGCAATGGATACCCGCAACCTTGGGTGCGGGCCGCTCACATTACACTGCGGCCGACATCACAGTCCATACACTTCAGGTCGCTGGACGCTGGCGAGAACGGCAGCATTCGGGGCGTCAAAAGCCTGTTATTAACTCGCCTAAAGACTTGCCCAGTGTAACTATTCAGCACTTTCGCCCATGGCAGTGACTTTAGTTGAGTTGCACGTAGCTGCAGCAACTCGGAGCCTCGGCGGGTCAAGTACGTTATACCTCCCGGTGCTCGGATTCAGCACGAACACGTGAAACGTGCAACTCAGTGATCCCCATGAGGTGCTGAATAGTTACGCTGAGTTACACATAAGTCAGATTCAAGGGCTACACGGCGGTGGCGGCCGAGGGCAGAGGTTTCCAGCACCGGCACGAGTACATCCCTGTAGCTTGCGCCGGCATACTGCTCCAAGACTCTCGCCCGGCGGCAACCAGCAAGCCACCCAGATCATTTTGTTGCAATCATTATATCTATGCGCCTATTTAGGTCAAGGCCATTCCTTGCCTTTTCACCCATCCTGGCCTACGCGGCATGGATGTGACCTCGCGAAGCTCTCCCCAGCCGGACAAACCGGAAAACAGACCCTTGCCTTATAGTAGAATAAATATTATTGTGCGCATATTTGCAGAAAAAGAAGCCCGATAACTATTGGTGAACCCCTGTTTTTGGCCGAGACTATGCCCCACCTGAGGCACCCCGCCAGGGGTGGGGCATTTTTTTCCCCGCACTGTTTTCGCCAGCGACACCGACCACCCAAAAGAATCATATTCGTCGAAGAGAACTGCCATGACCAACGCCTACGCCGCCACCAAGAAAATCGTTATCGGCCTGATGGCCGGATTGCTGCTGGGCTGCAATCAGGGCGATTCCCAGCCCTCCCCCACCAGCGTAGCAACCGAGACCGCCCCGCCCGCGGCGGCGTCGGCAGCGGTGGACGGCGCCAATTGGGAGCGCTATGGCAGGACCTACAAGGAGGATCACTTCAGCCCCCTCGCCCAGATCCACGAGGGCAATATCAACAGGCTGGGGCTGGCCTGGTACCAGGATTTGCCCACTGGCTCCAGCGTCGGCGCCAGTGCCCCCCTCGCCGTTGACGGCGTTCTCTACTACGCCGTCGGCTTCAGCGTGATCCATGCCACCGACGCCAAAACGGGCAAGCTGCTGTGGCAGTACGACCCCAAGGCCTTTGAAGCCGCAGGCACCGAACTGCGCTCCGGCTGGGGAGTGCGGGGCATCGCCTACGGGGATGGCAAGGTCTTTACCGGCACCATCGACGGCCGCCTGATCGCCATCGACGCCGCCACCGGCACCCTGGTGTGGAGCGCGCAGACCACGGAACCCGGAGACAGTCGCTATATCACCGGCATGCCCTATGTAATGGACGGCAAGGTGATCATCGGCCACGGCGGCGCGGACTTTGCCCCGGTACGGGGTTATGTGACCGCCTACGACATGAACACCGGCGAGCAGGCATGGCGTTTCTACACCGTACCGGGCAACCCCGCCGACGGCTTCGAAAACGACGCCATGGCCATGGCTGCCAAGACCTGGACCGGCGAGTGGTGGAAGTACGGTGGCGGCGCCACCGCCTGGCACGCCATGGCCTATGACCCCGAATTCAACCGCATCTATATCGGCACCGGCAACGGCGCGCCCTGGAACCAAAAGATCCGCAGCCCCGGCGGCGACAATCTCTTTGTGTGCTCCATCCTGGCCCTGGACGCCGACACCGGCGAGTATGTCTGGCACTACCAGGTCAACCCCGGGGAGACCTGGGATTACAACGCCAATATGGATATCCAGCTGGCGGAACTGGCCATTGCCGGGGAAACCAGAAAAGTGATTCTGCACGCCCCCAAGAACGGCTTTTTCTATGTCATAGACCGCAGCGACGGCAAGCTGATTTCGGCGGAACCCTTTGCCGAGGTGAGCTGGGCCGAGCGCATCGACCTGGAAACCGGGCGCCCGGTGGAGATCCCCGCCGCCCGCTTCCCCGACGGCACTGTCCATGTGCTGTATCCCGACATGTTTGGCGCCCATGGCGTGGAGGCCATGTCCTACAACCCGGGCACCGGCCTGGTGTATCTCCCCGCCCGCAACAAGGCCAGCCCCTACACCGACCCCGAGGATCTGGAGAGCTGGGAGTATGTGGGCAAGAACTTTATGAACAACGGCATGGGCAAGGCCCCCGCCGATGTGGAGATTCCCCCCGACAACGGCTGGCTGGCCGCCTGGGACCCGGTTAAGCAACAGGAAGTGTGGCGGGTGGAGATGGACAATATCCACAACGGCGGCACCCTGACCACCGCGGGCAACCTGGTGGTCCAGGGTCGCTCCACCGGTGAGCTGAGCATCTATGCTGCCGACAGCGGTGAGAAAATCTGGTCCTTCGACGCCCAGAACGGCATTCAGGCGCAACCCATCAGCTACCTGGTGGACGGCAAACAGTACCTCTCCCTGCTGGTGGGCTGGCGGGGGTCCTCCTACAGCGGCGAGGGCAAGCGCTGGGACTACCACACTCAGAAACGGCGGTTGCTGACCTTTGCCCTGGACGGCCAAGCACAGCTGCCAGCCTACCAAGAGACCACCTCACCCATTATCGATGTCCCGGATTTTGATGTGGACGAAACCAAGGCTGCGGCAGGCAAGGTCCTCTTCAATCGCACCTGCTCCATCTGCCACGGCGGCAACGCCAAAGCCGGTGGCGCCGCGCCCGACCTGCTGCGCTCAGCGGTACCCACCAACCTGGATCTGCTGGTGGCGGTGGTCCAGCAGGGCTCCCTCAAATCCCGCGGCATGCCGCGCTACGAAGAGCTATCCACGGCGGAGGTGGAAAACCTGCAGCACTATATCCGCAAGACGGCCCGTGAAAGTCTTGACACCGAGCAGTAACAAATTTCGAATTGGTTGCGCCTGTTGTAGGAGCCAGGGCCCCGGGCGAACAGCTCGGTGCCGAATTCATCGCCCACAGAGTGGGCTCCTACATCCAGGCTGGATAAAATCCCACTCAAGAAACCCTGACAGGGCCCTACTGGTTGCCCCTGTCGCAGGAGCCCGGTCCCCCGGGGGAATAGCTCGGTGCCAATTCATCGCCCACAGAGTGGGCTACCCAAATCGGATCTGGACAAGATAGCAACGAATTAGCGTCAACGGGGCCTCCCTGCCCCGGAACCTGCTCGACTTTAGGCAGCGGAAAACATCTTCATGATATCGCCGGAGGTGACTGGCCCCTGGGAGACATCGGGGCGCTTGCCACCGCTGGACACCGGGGTGGTGTCCACATGCTGGGCCCGTGCCCGCAGGGCGGCGACGGTCATCTCCTTTTTATCCAGCATGCTGAAGGCGTCGTAGCCGAACCAGCGGTAGACATTCTCGTGGGTGATCTTGTTGATCACCGAGTCCGGCAGCCCCTTGAAGTTCTCCCACAGGATTTCGGGGGCATTGGGCCAGGTGCAGTCGGAGTGGGGGTAGTCGCACTCGTAGGCGATATTGTCCTCGCCGATGTCCTGGTAGTTCTTCACGCCAAACTTGTCGTCAATGAAGCAGGTCAGGAAATGCTCCCGGAACACCTCGGTGGGGGTCTTTCCGCCGAAGTTGACACCGGTCCAGGCCTTGTGGTGCTCCCAGGTGAAGGTGGCCCGCTCGAGGAAATAGGGGATCCAACCGATGCCGCCCTCGGACAGGCTGATCTTGAGATTGGGGTAGCGGCCAAGGGCCGCCAGGTGCAGCCAGTCCGCCGCCGCATTGGCGATGGAGATGGGCATGGCGGTGATCCAGGCGTTGATAGGCGATTTCATGGAGGCGTGGGGCGGCTCGGAGCCGGTGCCGATATGGCAGTTGATGACCACATTGAGGTCGTTGCACACCTGCCACAGGGGCTCCCAGTAGGCGTCGTGGATGGACGGCAGGCCTTTGGCCGGTGCCGCGGGGTTGTCGGGGAAGCTGATGGCATGGCACCCCTTGGCAACCACCCGCTTGATCTCGGCCACGCAGAGGTCGACATCCCACATGGGTACATAGGCCAGGGGAATAAAACGCCCCGGATAGGCGCCACACCAGTCCTCGATATGCCAGTCGTTGTAGGCCTGGAGTACCCGCAATGCCAGTGCGCGGTCCTTCACCCTGCAGAAGGTGAAACCATCGAACTGGGTGAAGGAGCCGAAGCAGATCGACGTGGCGATGCCATTGACATTCATGTCGTCAATGCGGGCGTGGACGTCGTAGGAGGCCTTGCGAATCTGGTCGTAGCTGGTGGGCTCAAAACCGTACTCTTCCTTGGGGCGGCCGACCACGGAGTTGAGGCCCACGGTGGGGATGGTCAGCTCTTCGAACACCCACACCTGGGTGCCATCGTCCCGGCTCACCAGCCTCTAAGCCCTGTCCTTGAGGGCCGCGGGCAGGTACCTGTCGAACAAATCTGCGGGTTCTGACAGGTGGTCATCGACGCTGGCGAGAATCATATCTTCAAGTTTCATTTCTATCTCCGGTCTGCTTATGGTTACGATCTGAAGAAAAAACGGGGCACCTTTTCAGCACTGGCGCTCACTATCGTGCGCTGTGAGGAAGTGCCGATTAGTTACAAAACGTGTAACACGCTGAGTAAGATTAGACCCTGAAAGGGTGACGCCTATCTAACCGACAACCACTCTACCCCATAATAAGATAATATTTAATTTAGTTTTTTTGATTAAGACGAGAGATAACTCTTATCATGTTTTCCGTTCAAGACATCCATATCGCCAGAACCGTGAGCCAGGTGGGCAGTGTTCACGGCGCCGCCAGGCAGCTGCACAAGACCCAGCCCGCCATCAGCCAGGCCCTGCGGCGCCTGGAGGAGCGCCTGGGCTTCGACCTCTTCGACCGCAGCGGCTACCGGGTGACCCTCACCCCCCTGGGCAGGGACTTCCTGCAACAGAGTGAGGCCCTCCTGGTCAACGAGTTGCGCCTGCGGGAATACGCGGAGGTTTTGCGCAAAGGGCAGGAGTCCACCATTACCATCGCCGCGCTGCCCATTCTGGAGGACAGAGTGCTCCTCCCCCTTCTCGAACACATCAGCAGCAAGTTCCCGGAAACCAGCCTGTACCTGGACTACGAGGAATCCCTGGGCGCCCTTGACCGCCTGGTGAGCGGCGAGGCCGACATTGCCATCTGCCCCTTTCAGCGCACCGCCGCCCAGTTTTCCGCAATCGAGGCCAGGGTCATCGACCGGATTACCTATGTCAATGTGATCGCCCCCCAGCTGCTGGCGGGCCGTGACCCCAATGACGTGCCCAGGGACACCATCAGCCAGTGGAACCACATCACCCTGCGCAATGCGAACACCAAAAAGTCCTACAGTTTTGGCGCCGATCGCGGCGGCCGACGCTGGGAGGTGAATGACCAGCGCATGCTGTCGGCGCTGGTGCGCAAGGGTCTGGGCTGGGGCATGATGCCGGAAATGGCAATTGAGGAAGAACTCGCCGACGGGCGCTTGGTGGAATTGCCCATTCCCGACCTGGGCAGCCGCATCAGCAGCAATATCGCCGCCGCGCGACTACAGGGCCAGGTGCGGGGGCCGGTGGCCAGCGAGCTGTGGGATCAGTTGGTGGCGGGCAAGGTATCGTCGAATCTGGTGGTGTAACGCGGACTCAGGCGGCGGATTCCCTGATGCTGTACAGTGCGGCAAGGATACTGTCGATCTCATGCCGTTCCGCCAGGGCGCACTGCTCGTCGAGGATGGCCCTCAACACCTCCCTGGTGGTCAGGGGATTGGCCAGCACCACCCGAAAGACAGTTACCACATCGCCCCCGTAGGCCATGGCGTCGACCCTGGTGCGGGAGACAAAACTCTGTCCCGCCGCCCGCTGGGCCTTTTGCAGCAGGCGGGTCACCCGATCCAGCTCCCGGTTGATGAATTGCTGCTCCGCCTTGGCGACATGCTTGAGCTTGTGCTGCAATTTCGCGGGCACATAGCGGTAGCCGAGGATATTGAGTTCAGGCTCGACGATAAGCTCAAAATCCGGGTGCGCGGCCACCAAATCGGCGAAGAACTGCGCCTTTTCGATACCCTGGTCGATCAGCAACTCATAGCCCTTGCGGCCGATGATATTGAGTCCGGCATGCACCAGCAGCGCCATCCCCGGACGGGAGCCCTCGAGGGTATGGCTGCCCAGATCCTTCGAGCCCTTGCGGATGATGTACTCGGCGTGGTGCTCGATACTGGCCACCTGGCGGGGATCCTTGAACAACACCATGCCGGCGCCCATGGGCACATAGAACTGCTTGTGGGCATCGATGGTCACCGAATCCGCTCGCTCGATACCCTTCAGGCGGCGACCGTACTTCTCCGAAAACAGGGTGGCCCCGCCCCAGGCGGCGTCCACATGGAAATGACAGCCCAGCTCGGCACACACATCCGCCAGCTCATCCAGGGGGTCCACACTGCCGGTCTCGGTGGCACCGCCAAGGCCGACCACCGCGAGGATACCGTAGCCCTCGGCCTTCAGGGCCAGGGCCCTGGCCCGCAACTCCCCGACATTGACCCGGTAGTGGTCGTCGGTGGCAATGGCGATCAGATTGTCCCGCCCCAAGCCCAGCAGGTCTGCCGCCTTGGCCAGGGAGTAGTGGCTGCGGCGGGAACCCAGCACCGCCAAGCCCTTGAGACCGCTGTCGACCATCGCCGCATGAAGCCCCCGGCGAGCCACCGCCTGACTGCCCAGCAGCTTGTTGCGGGCTACCCAGAGGGCGGTGATATTGGCCACCGTGCCGCCGGAACAGAAGGCCCCCAGGGCGATATCCGAGTCGTGCAGCCACTTCTGGTAGAAGTCGTCGCTCTCGCTGAAGACCAGTTTATGCACCATCCCCAGCACCTGGCGCTCCAGGGGGGTAAAGGCCTTGGAGGTCTCCACCTTCACCAGGTTCTGGTTGAGGGCGGTGACGATCTTCGACAGGGGCAGCATGAAATACGGCAGCGCCGAGGTCATATGGCCGACAAACCCCGGCGCCGAGGTGCGCACGCTCTGGGCCACCAGGTGCTCGAGGATAAAATCCGTGTAGGCCGAGACGTAAAACGGCTGGAGGGGAATATCCGGGTTGGCAAAGGCGGTTTCGATCTCCGACAACTCCTTTTCCACGGCCACGATATGCTCGTGAAGAAAGCCGTCAAGGTTACTGGAGATATCGGCGTCGATCTTGGCCAGGGTGGCACCGCTGGACTCGGGGATGGTGAAGATGCGCTGCAGACTCTCCAGGTTGGCGTGGGCCCGGTAGTCGAGGCCCGCCAATTCAGAGTACTGCTCTATGGTGATGGGTGTGGATTTGGCTGTCATTACAAGTCAGGGGCAGCTGTGCAAGGCGCATGATATAGAGAGCATTGGCCAGAAAGCAAATATTGGCAAATCGGCGTCCCTGGCAATAAGTCCTCGCCGCTCCCACAGCCGTTACGACGGCCGACAACCACCAGCCTCATACACTCAACGCATCGGCCTGGATGCGCTTTCATTTGGCGGCGGCCACGGGTTTGCTCCTCAGATACCAGGCCACAGGGGTACAACAAAGGCACAGTACCAGACAGCCCGCCCAGAAATAATTGTAGGTGCCAAAGCTGTCCCGAACCCACGCCGCCAGCGGCG
>CAZWUP010000035.1:0-17213 GCA_964637045.1 uncultured Porticoccaceae bacterium
GCGGCTACCTGGGCAGCGACCGCTGCCGCTGCACACCGGATATGGTGCGGCGCTACCGGGACCGTATCTCCGGCCCCCTCCTCGACCGCATCGATTTGCAGGTTCAGGTCCAGGCCGTTCCCAGCAGGGATCTGGTGAGCGGCGTGCGCGGCGGAGAGTGCAGCGCCGCGGTGCGGCAACGGGTGATCGCTGCCCGCCGCCGCCAGCAACAACGGCAGGGGGTGGTAAATGGCCAGCTGGACGCCCGCCAGGTGAAACGTCACTGCACCCTCAACACCGCCCAGCAGGCCTTTATGGCCGCCGCCATCGAGCGCCTCCACCTCTCGGCCCGCGCCTTTCACAGGGTGCTGAAGGTGGCCCGCACCATCGCCGATCTGGCCGGTGCCGATGGCATCGAGACCGCACATTTGGGGGAGGCGCTGGGGTACAGGTTTTCGCGGGAGTAGCTCGGGAGAGCGGCCCCTACCGAAGCTGATTAAACGGCACCCCCTTGTCGGGGCGGTGGTCCTGGGGCAGGCCGAGGATTTTCTCGGCAATGGTGTTGCGCTGAATTTCATCTGTGCCGCCGGCGATTCGCAGCGGGGGTGACAGCAGCCAGGACACCGTGGCGTCGGTGGCGGCATCCCTATCCTCACCGTAGACCAGTGCGTCCGCACCCATCAGGTTCATGCCCATTTCCGCTGTCGCCTGAACCCGGCGGGAGAGCAACAACTTGCGGATGGAGCCCTCGGGGCCGGGCTCCTTGCCCGCGGCGATGGCGATCATTGCCCGGCGGAAGATATTGCGCAGGCCCTGGCGCTCGGCCAAGGTTTCGGCGATAAATGCCCGCAGCTCGCCGTCCTCCAGCGCGGATTTTCCATTGCGCCGGGATACTTCCGCGAGTTCCACCAGCTGGTCCACCCCCATGCAACCCAGGGTTTCATCGGAGCCGCTGTAGCGCTCGAACATCAGGGTTTCAATCGCCACCTTGAAGCCACCCCCCACGGGTCCGATCCGGTAGCTGTCGGGGACGAAAACATCGCTGAGGAACACTTCATTGATCTGGCTGACGCCGGCGAGCTTGCGGATTCTGCGAATGTCGATGCCCGGGCTGCGCATATCCAGGTAAAAGTAAGTAAGACCCGCATGTTTGGGCAGCGTCGGGTCCGTGCGCACCAGGACGATGCCCCAGTCGGCGCAATGGGCGAGACTGGTCCAGACTTTCTGGCCGTTGAGACGCCAGCCAGGGCCATCCCGGGTGGCCCGGGTGGCCACCGCGGCGAGGTCGGAGCCGGCCCCCGGCTCGGAGAACAGCTGGCACCAGATCTGTTCGCCGCGAATGGCCTTGGGCACCAGGTCGGCGACGACCTCAGGACTACCGTACCTCAGCAGCAATGGCACCGGCATCCCCAGGCTGACGGCAAAGTACTCCAGCGGCAGGTTGTACCTGCCCTCCTCGTTGGCAAAGATGATTTTCTGTGCCTCGGTACCGCCGCCACCGCCATGTTCACGGGGGAGATTGATCGCCGCATAGCCGTGGTCGCTCTTCAACCGCTGCCAGGCGCGACCCAGGGCCAGATCCTGGTCCGGGGTCAGCCCCCGGCGCCGCTCTCCGCAATAACTCGGCGCGTTGTCGGCGAGCCAGGCCCTGGCCTCAAGCTGATAGCTGCGCAGCTCGGCCCTCGATTCCAGCTGTGTATTCACTCGGCGACCCTCCATCGACCCACAACAGCGGCCCCCCGCTCCGCTGCCCCCGGGCAGGGAGCCAACGGGTAAAACTAAACGGGGGGCCTGTTGCGCAAAGAGTATACCGATTTGGTGCCGGTCTCCACCTGGCGCCAGGGCAGCTGGGGGTCATCCACCGCGGGCTGTTACTTCTCCACGAAAGCCCGCTCGATGACATAGTGCCCCAAGTCCCCGTGGCGGGTCTCCCGAAAGCCCCTGGCATCCAGCAGGGCGCAGGTATCCTTGAGCATGGCCGGGCTGCCGCAGATCATAAAGCGGTCATCCGCCAGCGAGATAGGGGGCAAACCCAGGTCGGCAAACAGCTTGCCGGAGGCCATCAGGTCGGTGATACGGCCGTTGTTGCGGTAGGGTTCCCGGGTCACCGTGGGGTAGTAGAGCAGCTTGTCCGCCACCTCGTCGCCAAAGAACGGGTTGCCGGGCAGCTCCCGGGTAATGGTGTCCTGGTAGGCCAGCTCACTGGCGTGGCGGCAGCCGTGGACCAGGATGACCTTGTCGAAATTCTCGTAGATCTCGTGGTCCTTGATGACGCTGAGAAAGGGCGCCAGCCCGGTGCCGGTGCTCAACAGGTAGAGGTGGCGGCCGGGGAGCAGGTGATCCAGGGTCAGGGTGCCGGTGGGCTTGCGGCTGATGAGGATCTGGTCCCCGGTCTTGAGGTGCTGGAGCTTGGAAGTCAGGGGACCGTCGGGGACCTTGATACTGAAGAACTCCAGCTCATCCTCGTAGTTGGCACTGGCTATACTGTAGGCGCGGAGCAGGGGGCGGCCCCCGGCCTCCAGGCCGAGCATGGTGAAGTGGCCGTTGCGAAAACGGAAGGAGGAATCCCGGGTGGTGGTGAAGCTAAACAGATTGTCCGTCCAGTGATGGACAGAGGTGACAGTTTCCCGGTTGAGATTGCTCATGGTTGCGGCCTTCCTCTTTGCATAACTGATGGTTGCCACTATAGACGGGGGCCTTTATATAGGTAAAATGGGTAATACGAATATTTGTAATCGACTATGCCGATATGAAATACAGCCTGCGCCAGCTCGAAGTCTTTATCGCCACCGCCCACTCGGAAAATATCAGCCGTGCCGCCGACGAGCTGGCCATGTCCCAGTCCGCCGCCAGCAGCGCCCTCAAGGAGTTCGAAAGCCAGTTCAATATTCAGCTGTTCGACCGGGCGGGGAAAAAACTGCTGCTCAACGAGTTCGGCCGGTTGATACAGCCCAAGGCGGAGGAGCTGCTGGAGCGGGCGCGGGAGCTGGAGAACCTGCTCAATGTTCACGCCCACCCCGACTCCGCCCCCGGCGGCTCCCTCAAGGTGGGGGCCACCCTGAGCATCGGCAACTACCTGGTGTCCGGGTTTATCGCCCGCTACATGGCGGAAAACCCGGGCGCCCACGTCAAACTGGAAGTTGCCAACACCGCCCATATCGTCGAGATGGTCAGCCACTTCGAGCTGGACGTGGGCCTTATCGAGGGGGAGGTCCACCACCCGGACCTGGATATCACCCGCTGGCGGGAGGACGACCTGGTGGTGTTTTGTGCCCCAACTCACCCCTACGCCGGGCTGTCGAGCTTGGCGGAACAACACCTGCTGGACGCGGTGTGGATTCTCCGGGAGGAGGGTTCCGGCACCCGCCAGGCCTTCGACCGGGCGATGTACGGATTGCTGCCGCGAATGAAGGTGCTGATGGAACTGCAACACACCGAGGCCATCAAACGCAGCGTGGAGGCCGGATTGGGCATCGGCTGTCTGTCGGAGATCACCTTGCTGGACTCCTTCCGCCGCGGCTCCCTGGTACCCCTGAAAACCCCGGGCAGGAACTTCCACCGCTTCTTCTACTTTATTGTCCACAAGCAAAAGTACCGCAGCACGGGGCTGGAACGCTGGCTCACAATCTGCCGCGAAGAAAAGGGGCCGCGCCCCTGAGCGGTGCCGCCGGAACCGCCAAAAATCTATATACTTCACCGGGAACACCCGAGCCGAGACGAGCACCCCCGCCATGACCAGAATGTACTCCAGCCTGCTGATTCTCTTGCTTTACAGCCAGACGCTGCACGCCGGGCTGATCCAGTATTTCAAGGAAGCGGACGGCAGCACCAACTGGCAGTATGTGGCCAACTTCTCCAGCAGCGTGCTGATCCTTATTCTGTCCTCGGTGGTGATCAAACTCTATTTCACCCACCGCCGCCTGCGCCGCACCAACCGCGCCCTGCAGGACATCCGCGAGGCGCTGGAAGTGCGGGTCCAGGAGCGCACCGCCACCCTCAAGGAAGCCAACCGCCTGCTCAAGGAAACCAACACCCTGCTGGAAAAGGAAGTGGCCCACCACCAGCAAACCACCGCCAGGCTCAAGCAGTCCGAGACCTATATCAAGAACATCCTCGAATCCATGCCCCTGATGCTGATCGGCATCACCGGCGACGGCAGAGTGACCCAGTGGAACCGCAAGGCGGAGGAAATCACCGGCATCAAGACCGACAAGGCCCTCGACGGCAATCTGTGGCACATCTATCCGGCGATCACGGTGTCGCCCCAGCAAATCAACCAGGCCATCGGCCAGAACAGGCCCATCACCATCAAGCACAGCCAGCGGGGCCGCTACCACTTCGACATCATCATCTACCCCCTTCACGACAACGGGGATACCAGCGTGGTGATTCTGGTGGAGGATGTGTCCCAACGCATCACCGCCGAGAACATGCTGATCCAGCGGGACAAGATGTCCGCCATGGGAGAGTTGGCGTCCACCATGGCCCAGGACATCAATGTGCCCCTGCAAGCCATTCTCGGCGACGTGAAAAACATCCAGGACTTTCTCGCCGGCCAGGCCCCCGCTGCCGCGGACCCGGCCCTGCAGGCCAGCATCGACAATCTCAAGACCCTGCTCGCCGACGCCAGTGAGAAGGGCAAGAATGCCTCCGCCATCATTGACAACCTGCTGGAGTTCTCCCGCGCCCAGGGTGGCGAGAAACACCCGGCGGACATGGTGGAAATCATGGAGACCGCCATCCGCCTGGCGAAAAATGTCATTTCCGTACCCGGCCGCCTCAGCTTTCGGGATATCGAGATCCGCCGCGACTACGAAGAGGGGCTGCCGCAGATCCCCTGCTACCCGGCGGAATTGCAGCAGGTGTTCCTCAACCTGTTCCGCCACAGCTGCCACGCCCTGGGCAAGGTGGAGCTGCCCAACCACAAGCCGGTGATCAGCATCCAGCTGATGGAGTGCTACGACGCCCTGTGGATCAAGATCCAGCACAACGGCCTGGGGCTCACCCTGGAGGAGCAGAAGTACATTTTCGAGCCCTTCTTCAACAACCCCACCGACCTGGATGACCCGGGCAAGCGGCTATCGTTTTCCTACTTCATCATCACCGAGCACCACAAGGGCCAGATGGCGGTCACCTCGGATGTCAACGTGGGCAGCACCTTTCATATGCAGATTCAGTTGGATTGATTTCACCGCTGACGCCGGGATGGGACTTTTAGGCGCGAGGACAATGGATTTCGCCCCAACCTCCGGGTGTCGGGTTACGCTACGCTAACCCGACCTACGCACTGCAACGCTCCCACGAGGGGCCAGGACAGCAGATTCCGCCTTGGCTTCTGAGTGTCGGGTTACGCTATGCTAACCCGACCTACACACTGACAGCTCAATCATGCACCCCGCCCGCCTTCTCGCCGACACCGTTCTGGTCCTCCACCTGGCCATCGTGGTGTTTGTGGTGGGGGGACTGGTGCTGGTGGTGCTGGGCAATCTGCAGGGCTGGCGCTGGGTCAACAGCTATTGGTTTCGCATCGCCCACCTGGCCGCCATTGCCATCGTGGTGGGTGAAAGCTGGCTGGGTATCACCTGCCCCCTCACCACCCTGGAAAACTGGCTCCGCGCCCAGGCGGGCGCCGAAACCTACAGCCAGGGCTTTATCGAATACTGGTTTCAGCGGGTGCTGTTCCACCAGGCCCCGTCCTGGGTGTTCACCGCCGCCTACACCACCTTCGGGCTGCTGGTGGCGGCGGCCTGGTGGCGCTTTCCCCCCGGGCGCTGAAAGCGGGGCCGCATCCCGCCTCAAGCCGCTTGGGACGGATCCGCCCCAGCCGCCGGCCCCTGCTCAGATGATACGACCGACCCGGCTGGCGCTGTACTGGCCGTTGCTGACCAGGGTTTCGCCATTGACGATCACCCGGTCGATACCCACGGCGTGGCGCACATAGCGGCCGCTGCCGCCGGGGACATCCTCGACCCAGTACTCTTCGCCGCGGGCGATGGTCTCCGGGTCAAAAATCACCAGGTCGGCAAACTTGCCGGTGGCGATATGGCCGCGATCCGCGATCTTCCAGGCACTGGCCAGCTCCGAGGTAAGGCGCTGCACCGCCCGCTCCAGGGTCATGTCACCGCGCTCGCGGACAAATTTCTCGAACAGGTAGCAGGTGTCCCCGGCCCCGGAAAACTGGGTGATATGGGCGCCGGCATCGGCGGACCCGATGTGGACACCCGGGTGATTGAGGAGCTTGCTGACCACTTCCAGATCGGTGTGGGCAATGCCGGCCTGGGTAAACTCGGTTTCCAGGTTGTCGGCGAGGGCGATGTCGAGCAGGGTGTCGACAAAGTTGGCGCCCCGCTCTCCGGCGATGTCCATCACGTTGCGACCCTCGTACTGCTTGTTTTCCCCACTGATGGCCCGCTTGACCACAAAGGAGTGCACCGAGGGTCCGATGATGGGCAGGTCTGCAGCCAGGGCCTCCCGGGTTGCCGGGTCGCTGAAGGCAGTGATGCGGTCAGCGGTGTCCTTGTCGAGAATGCGCCGCCACGCCGGCATCTTGGAGAGGGTGGCTGAGCCGTCTGTGAGCTTGACGATAAAGTCCAGGGGCCGCACCTGGGTCTGGGCGTAAATGGGCGCCCCCTTGGCCTGCCAGTGCTCAAAGCGGTCCAGCAGGGAGCGCCACATGTCCGGCCGGGATTTGCTTTGCAACACCGGCGACAGGGTGCAGGTGACGCCGGTCTCCAGGGCGAGGGCGCCGAACTCATCGACGTGGCCCAGGCCTCTTTCAATGGCCAGCAGGTTGGGGGCCACTTCCACCATGCCCCGGCCCTCCTCCGCCATCACCTGCAACAGCGCCCGTTTTTCCCGGTGATCGGCGTAGAAACAGGGCAGTTCATTGCCGATCTCGTCGAGGTGGGCAAAGGAGAAGGAGAGGCCAAAGGCACCGGCCCGCAGGGCGTCCCGCAGCGCCGAGCACATCCGCTCGAGCTCCTCGTCGGTGGCGGCGCGCTGCTGGGCGGCGGCGCCCATCACGTAATACCTCAGTACCGAATGGCCGACAAAGACCCCCACATTGGGGCCGAGATTCTGGCCGAGCACCGCCAGGTACTCGGGAAAGGTCTGCCAGCTGAAGGGCACGGTGGCCTCCAGCAGGCGGCCCTCCATATCCTCCACCGAGCCGAACATATGGATCACCTTGTGGCGGTGATCTTCCAGCACCGGCGCCAGGGAGATGGAGCAGTTGCCCATGATCAGGGAGGTGACGCCGTGCTCCGGCGTCGGGGTGGCCAGTTTGTCCCAGCACAACTGGGGATCGTAGTGGGTGTGGATGTCGATAAAGCCCGGCGCCAGCACCTTGCCGCCGGCGTCTACCTCGATGGCGCCAGTGCCCTCGACCGCGCCCACGGCGACGATGCGGTCGCCGGCAATGCCCACATCGCCGCGGAAAGCGGGAGAGCCTGTGCCGTCGACAATGTTGGCGTTGCGGATTACCAATGAAAGTGCAGTCATGTCGTTATCCCTGATTATTGCTGAAGTGTTGGACCAAAAGTCGGCGGCTTCCGCCGCCTAAAAATAATTCACCGTGCCGCCATCCACGTTGAGGGTCACCCCGGTGACATAGGAGGCGGCCTCGGAGGCCAGGAAGAGGGCGGGGCCGGCGATTTCCCCAGGCTCACCCACCCGCCCCAGGGGGGTGCGCGCGGCAATGCGCGCCCGGTTTTCCGGGGTCAGGGTGGGCAGGTTGTACTCGGTGGCGAAGCCACCGGGGGCCAGGGCGTTGCAGGTAATGCCAAACTGGCCATATTCGGCGGCCAGGGCCCGGGTCATCCCGTCCATCCCGCCCTTGGCGGTGGCGTAGGGCAGGTTGCCCCGCCCTGCAATCTGGCCCGCCATGGAGGACATCATGATAATTCGCCCCCAGCGATTCCTGCCCATCAGGGCTGCGGCCCGCCGCGACAGGTCGAAGGCTGCCAGCACGTCCACCTGAAACAAATGGTTGAATTCGTCCAGGTCGATGGTCTCCACCCCCTGGCGCAGTCTGATGCCCACATTGTTGACCAGAATATCCAGGCGCCCGTGCTCGCCGTCGATAGCGGCCATGGCAGCGGCGACCCCCTGCCGATCGGCGACATCGAAGGCCAGGACCTCCGCCCTGCCCCCCTGGGCGCGGATGGCATCCACCACGTTCCGGCAGCGCTCGGCACTGCGGCTGTTGACCAGAACAAGGGCGCCAACGGCGGCGAAGGTCTCCGCCATCACCCGGCCCAGGCCCTGGGAGGCCCCCGTTACCAGAGCAACCCTGCCCTCGAGATTGAAGAGGTGGTTCACAGGTATTTTCCTTATCTCTATCTGCTGTCGAAACCCCGGGGTAGACAGCCGCTCCCCGGGTGGAGTTATGGTATTGTGGCGCTGCCGCTTACGGATGACACGGCGGCTGTCCAAGTATAGACCGCCCACCCGGAGGCTGTATTCCGTATAGTCCGCACTGGAAAAAGCGGCTCAAGCCTCTATTTTTATTGTTGTTTCAAAAGTCACTCCGACGTGCCCGGGAAATCACTCCGGATTTTCTGCCACCACCCTGGGGTGTTGTGACGCCTTTTACCGCACAATCCCGCGGACAGACAGGCCTGCATTAGGAAACCCCATGACCGAACCCAAAACCACGCCACTGAGCCCCAGGAAAGTACCCAAACAACAGCGCTCCATCGCCCTGGTGGCTGCCCTCAAGGAGACCTGCCTGCGCATTCTGCGCAGCGAGGGTGCCGATGGCCTGACGGTGGCGCGCCTCGGAGAGGAGTCCGGGGTTGCCATCACCTCCATCTATGAATATTTCCCCACCATCGAGGCGGTGGTGGGTGCGGTGCTGCGCAGCATCCGCCAGCAGATCATCGACGAGCACCTGGTGGACCTGAAAAACCCCGACGCCTTTGCCAGCCTCCACGACTATTTGCTCCACGCGGTGCGCAGCTCCATCCATATTCGCCTGGCCCTGGCGGAACTGCACCGGGAGATCTACCGCCGCCATGTGGACGAGTTCGACACTCCCAACTTGCTGTTGCTGGAGAGCTGGGAAGACTTTAACGCCGCCAGGCCGGGGGTGCGGCTGGTGATGGAGAGGTTTCGCAGCGAAGTGACCTTTGCCGAGCTGGACAACGCCACCTACATGACCGTGCGCATGCTTCAGGTGGCCACCCGGGCCGCGGTGCTGGAGCGGGATGGCCTGCTGGGCGTCGAGCCGGACATGGACCGGCGCATCGCCGCCACCCTCCACCGCCTGCTCACGGCGTGAACTCGCTGTTGATCTCGTCCCTCAACTTGAGCCAGGACTTGCCCCTGACCATATGGTAGGGGGCGGGGAAATGCGCCTTTTCTCCCAGCATATCGGCGGCCCGCCAGCCCCAGCGGGGGTCGTCGAGAAAGGCTCGCGCCAACGCGATCTGATCCGCCTCGCCGCGGGCCAGAATGCCCTCCGCCTGGCGGGGGTCGGCGATCAAGCCCACCGCCCGGGTGACCACCCCGGTGGCCTTGCGGATTTGCGCGGCAAAGGGCACCTGAAAGCCGGGCTTGATCACGATGGGTGAACGGGCGGCGATACCGGCGCTGGAGACACAGCAGTAATGGATACTGTCCCGGGCGGCATTGACAAAGGCAATGGAGTCGTCGATATCCCAACCGCCGTCGAGCCAATCGGTGGCGGAGACCCGAATCCCCAGGGCGACGTCCCCCGGCAAGGCCTGACGCACCCCGCGGATCACCGCCAGGGGGAAGGCCATGCGCTGATGGAGAGGGCCACCGAATTCATCGTCCCGGGTGTTGCACAGGGGCGACAAAAACTGGTGGAGCAAATACCCGTGGGCGCAGTGGATCTCCAGCACCCGAAAGCCGATGCGCACCGCCCGCAGCGCCGCCTGTACATAGGCGTCCACCAGTGCCGGGAGCTCCTCCCGGCCCAGGGCCAGGGGGCTGTGCCAACCCTCGTCGAAGGGGTCGGCCACCGCAGACACCGTCTGCCAGGGATCCTCCCCGTCCGCCAGCGGCTTGCCCCCCAGCCACGGGGGATGGCAGGAGCCCTTGCGCCCGGCGTGGGCGAGCTGGACACCGAACACCGTGTCCCCCGCAATACGCTGCACCCGGGCCAGCACCTGGGCCATGGCCGCCTCGTTGTCGTCCGAGTACAGCCCCAGGCAGCCGTGGCTGATACGCCCCCGGCGCTCCACCGCCGAGGCCTCCACCATCACCAGGCCGGCGCCGGAGTATCCCAACTGTCCCAGATGCTGGAGATGCCAGTCCGTGGCACAACCATCCACCCCCGAGTACATGCACATGGGGGCCACGGCGAGCCGGTTGCCAATCTCGACCGGACCGAGGTTGATGGGTGAAAACAGCTGGCTGGGCATGGCGCCCTCCTGGGAGTAAGACACGGTGACGGGTGGGCCACCATGTTAACCCGGCCAAAATTCATCTGAAAGGATGCCGGGCTGATGGCAGCGGGGCGATGTTCATCCTCCCCCTGGCGGGCAGAGTGGCTTGGCGGTTTCTGGGTATGGCGCGATAATCAGCCTTGCGCCCGATACCAGTTGGCCCCTGGAGCCCCTCCCACCATGCCTATGCTTTTCAGCCCACCCCCCTGGCTCGCCAGCCTCAACGCCACCGCCAAGCGCTTTCGCGACGACCGTCAAGCCATGGCCTTTGCCATCGCCGCCGGCGCCGCCAATATCCGCCACGGCGGCGGCCCCTTCGGGGCTGTGGTGGTGGACGCGGGGATGAACCTGGTGGCGACGGGGGTCAATCTGGTGATCCCCCTGCACTGCTCCGTTCTCCACGCCGAAATGGTGGCCATCATTCTCGCCCAGCAGCGCCTGGGCACCCACAATCTGGCCGCCGCCGGCGCTGTGACCCTGTACACCAGCTGTGAACCCTGCGCCATGTGCTTTGGCGCCCTGCCCTTCGCCGGCATCAAGCGCCTGGTGTGCGCCGCCAGCACCGCGGACGCCGAAGCCCTTGGCTTCGATGAGGGGGCCAAGCCCAGCCGCTGGCGACAGGCCCTCCAGCAGAGGGGGATCGCCGTGGCGCACAATATTTGCCGCGCCGAGGCGCGCACTCTGTTTGCCGACTACGGCGCCCGCAACGGCGAAATGTACTGAACGTCGCCGATATTTTGTCCAACTCCCAACGGCCGTCGTGGAAAGCGGGGAGAAAACCCTAGCCCAAGTTGAGCAATGCCTCATTTCCCTTTGACTTATAAAGCTATTTTTACCAATTTTTTGTCACCTGGGCCTTGCCAAAGATTGAAAAAAGGCTACTCTACTAGGGTCGAGGGGAAAACAACGCCAACCTGGAATAACATGACAACGATGATCAGAAAATCACTTATCGGCTTGGCGCTCAGTGCCTGTTGCATCGGCTTTGCCTCCGCCGATGTGCATACCGTGGCCCGCGGCGATACCCTGTTTGGCATTGCCGGCAAGTACAATATGAGTGTCCGGGAACTGCAATCCCTCAATAATTTGCGGTCCGCCAACATCCGGCCCGGGCAGAAACTGAAGATTTCCGCTGACCTGCTGGACACCGAAATCGAAACCTCCGACCTGAGCTATACCGTCCGTCGCGGCGACTCTCTGTCTGCCATTGCCTCCCGCCACGGGGTCTCCCTCAGCGCTCTCCAAAGTCACAACCGCATCAAGGGCAGCCTGCTGCAACCGGGCCAGGTGCTGTTTATCCCCAGCGGCAAGGGCGCCAATCCCTATACCGCCCCCGCCACCCAGCAGGCGGCAACGGTTTACCGGGTGCGCAAGGGAGACACCCTGTGGGAAATATCCAAACGCCATCGGGTATCCATGACCTCCCTCAGCCGCTACAACGGGATTGCCAAAAACGCCCCCTTGATGCCGGGCCAGGAGATACGGATTCCCGCCAGCGCCACCCTGGCTCCCCATGGGGTGGCGGGCAGAAGCACCAGCGCCCCCCATTCCAGCGATCCCTTTTTGGCCTCCCAGAGCGTGATCGTGGTGGACGCCATCTCCGGCAAGCTGCTGTACCAGAAAAATGCCGACCAGCAGAAGTCCATCGCCTCCATCACCAAGCTGATGACCGCCATGGTTGCCCTGGACGCCAAGCTGCCCATGGATGAGAAACTCACCATCGACAGCAACGACCTCGACCGCCTCAAGATGACCACCTCCCGGCTGCCCCTGGGCACCACCATGACCCGCCGCGAGATGCTCCACCTGGCCCTGATGTCCTCCGAAAATCGCACCGCCTCAGCGCTGGCCCGCCACTACCCCGGCGGCAAGAGTGCCTTTTTGGCGGCCATGAATGCCAAGGCCCGGGCACTGGGCATGAGCAACACCCACTTCGCCGACTCCACCGGCCTGACCCCCAAGAATGTCTCCACCGCCGCCGACCTGGCCAAGCTGGTGGCCGCCGCCAGTGAGTACCCCCTGATTCGCCAGTTCACCACCGACCACGAGGAGCTGGTCAGGGTCGCCAAAGCCGGCACCCTGCAGTACCGCAACACCAATGTCCTGGTCCGCCAGGGCAACTGGAAAATCGACGTCAGCAAAACCGGCTATATCAACGAAGCCGGCCGCTGCCTGGTGATGCAGGCCCATCTCGGCAACCGCCCGGCCTACATGGTATTCCTCAAATCCGGCAGCCGGGGCGCCCCCATGGCCGATGCCCAGAAAGTCAAAAAGTGGCTGGAGTCCGGCGCCGCGGGCATCAACCTGGCAGGCCTCTAGTGCTGTTTCAATTTGATTTTTGCCAGATCGGATTGGTGCCGGGCTCCTACAATAGAACCGGAACATAAGGCAGTATCAAATTGAAAGAGCACTAAGCGCTGGTGCCACAAAAAAGGGCTGCCCGCAGGCAGCCCTTTTTTGTGGCCCGGAGGGCGGCGCAGCCCTGCTCCCGCCCGTCTTTTTCATACCATCAACGTCCTTTCCACTGGGGGGCGCGCTTTTCCAGGAAAGCCCGCGGCCCCTCTTTGGCGTCCTCGGACTGCATGACCAGGGCGCCACTCTTCCCGGTTTCCTCCCACAGCTCCTCCTCGGTAAGGTCGTAGGCGGCGCGGGCCAGGCGCAGGCTTTCCCGCACCGACAGGGGTGCGTTGACGGCCACTTCCTCCGCCAGCTCGATGGCGGCGGCAACCACATCGCCGTCCACCACCCGGTTCACCAGGCCGTGGTGAAGCGCCTGCTGGGCGGTGATGGGCAGTCCGGTAATGGCCATTTCGATACCCACCGAGCGCGGCAGAGCGCGGGCGATACGGAAGGCTCCGCCGGCACCGGCGATAATGCCGCGCTTGACCTCCGGCAGGCCAAACTGGGCCTGGGCACCGGCCACCACCAGGTCACAGGTGAGGGCAAACTCACAACCGCCACCCAGGGCCTTGCCCGCCACGGCGGCAATCCAGGGCTTGCTGCGGGGTGCTTTGACAAAGCCGCCAAAGCCCCCCTCGGGGGTGGACAGCTGGGAACCACCGCCCTTGCTCACCTCGGACAGATCGGCACCGGCGCAGAACACCGCACCCTTGGCGGCGAGAATGGCCACCCGCAGCTCGGGGTCATTTTCAACGGTGGCAATGGCAGCACTCAGGCCCCGGGTGATATCGCCGTTCACCGCATTGCGCTTGTCCTCCCGGTTGAGGGTCACCAGGGCGATATGCTTGCCGATGCGCTCGAACAGCACTGCATTATTGTCGGAATTACTCATATAATCCTCATTCGCTATTTGACAGTAGGGTTTTGAACCCGGCGATTATCCCAAATAAAGCCGCCGGGCACGACCCGTTACAATGAATAGGTGAGACGGGAATCCGGTTTTCAGGTATTGGCGGAAACGGCGTCACCTGTCCACCAGCAACCAGTATCCGACAACCTGCTTGCCACAAAAGCACTTGGGAGCCACTTGATGACACAACCCCGGGACAACTTCTTCGCCAACCTCTTCAACCTCGACGGCAAGGTGGCCCTGGTCACCGGCGCCAATGCCGGCATTGGCCGCAGCATCGCCACCGCCCTGGGCCGGGCCGGCGCCCAGGTGGTGGTGGCCGCCAGGAATGTGGTCGCCGGTGAAGCCGTGGCCGAAGAAATCCGCCAGCTGGGGGGCAAGGCGGTCGCCCTCCCCGCGGAAATGAACAGCGAGCAGTCCATCGTGCGGCTGATGGCGGAAACCCTGGAGCACTGCGGCGCCCTCGACATCCTGGTCAACAACGCCGGGATCTTCCCCCCCTACCCCTTTCTCGAGATGAGCCTGCACCAGTGGGACGAGGTGATGGAAGTCAACCTCAGGGGACCCTTCCTGTGTATGCGGGAAGCGGGCAAGATCATGGTGGCCGCCGGGGGCGGCGGCCGCATCATCAACATCTCATCAAACGCCTCCATTCGCTCGGCGGTGCCGGACCGGGCCGCCTACAATGCCTCCAAGGCCGCCGTAAACCGCCTCACCGAGGATGCCGCCCTGGCTCTGGCCCCCCATCGCATTCTGGTCAACGCCGTGCTTCCGGGGCCGGTGGCCACCGAGCGCATGGACAGAAACGACCCCGAGCGGGCCGCCATCTACCACCAGGTCGCCAGCCGCATTCCCCTCGGGGCCTGGGGTGAACCGGAGGATATCGCCGCCGCGGTGCTGTTTTTTGCCAGCAACGCCGGCAAGTTCATCACCGGTCAGACCCTGGTGGTGGACGGCGGCACCGTCATCGCCTGAAACCCACTTGCCGGACACTTTGCCCTATGTATATCGTCACCCGTTTTCTGCCCCGCTTTTGCGACTCCGACGCCGCCGGCCACGTCAACAACACCGCCGTCACTCAGTGGTTGGAGGCCGGCCGCACCGACCTCTACGCCAATTACATGCCCAGCGATGTGCATTGCATGATGCGCCGCCTGGAACTGGACTACGACCGGGAAATGACCCACACCCAGGAGGTGGAGATCCGCACCGGCACCACCAAGCTGGGCACCAAGTCGGTAACCCTGTGCCAGGAAGTCTGGCAGGGCGGTGTGTGTCGGGCCAGGGCCCTGGTGGTGGACTGCTGGTACGACCCAGCCACCCGCACGGCGGCGCCGGTTCCCGAGCACTTTCGCAGGGCTTTTTCGGCGGTTATGTTCGCCGACTGAGGAGCTGGTGCATGTCGCCCGAAGCGGCGGCTGTCGGAGCTGCTCGATCCGAGATTGCTTCGTCGCTGCGCTCCTCGCAATGACACGTAATCAGAGATGCCTTAAGGGCTTTTTGGTGCTTTGTAGGCCGACCACCGGCAAGCCAAAAAATCACACCACAAACAGGCGTCGGTGGCTGAGGGCGGGCATGTTGCCGCGTATTTTGGCCTGGGCATCCAGGTCCAGCTCGGCGCAGGCCATGCCTTCCTCGTCGTCGAGGCTGGCCAACACCCTGCCCCAGGGGTCGATGATGGCGGAGCCGCCCCAGGTGGGGGTTTTGGGGTGCTGGCGGTCGGCCAGGTTGGCGGCCAGCATAAAGCTCAGGTTTTCCACCGCCCGGGCCCGCAACAGCAGCTCCCAGTGGGCGGCACCCGTGGTGGCGGTGAAGGCCGAGGGCGCAGTCAGCACCTGGGCACCCAGGGTGGCCTGACGGCGGTAGAGCTCGGGAAAGCGCAGGTCGTAGCAGACGCTGAGCCCCAGCACGCACTCCGGCAGCCGGGCCACCACCACCTCCTGGCCGTGGCGATAGTCGTCGGACTCCCGGTAGCTTCTGCCGGTTTCCTCCACAGCCACATCAAACAGGTGGATCTTGTCATAGCGGGCCACCTCCACCCCCTCAGGGGACAGCAGCAGGCTGGTGGCAGTGGGTTTGCCCTCGGGGCTGTCCTGTATCGGGATGGTGCCCCCCAGCAGCCAGATGCCGTGCTCCCGGGCCTTGGCCGCCAGAAAGCGCCGCGCCGGCCCGGCCGGCGTGGCTTCCGCCCTGGCCGGGCCCTCACCGGGGCGCTGGCAAAAGTAGGCAAAGTTCTCCGGGACCACTGCCAGCCTGGCGCCGGCGGCGGCGGCCTGAGCCAGCCAGTGGCCGGCGGCGGCCAGGTTGCCCTCCAGGCCCCGATCGCCCCGAATCTGAATCACTGCAGCAGTTATGGTGGTCATTTTGGCTTAGGTCCCGCCCTTTGGCTTGCAACAACAAAGCCCGCTGGGCTAACGTCGGAAAGCCCGATGCGCGCTATTGCACGTCTCCCATCTCCCATCCCCCACAATCCTGCCACTTCCGCGCTGGCATGCCAACCTCGCAGGGCAACCGACAAGGCCCCGTGAGGCGTAAAAACTCCCCCGGTTAGCCCGAGGATAATCCATGCCGGGCCGATTACTCCTTTCCCGGGTCGAGGGATAGCTGGGTGGGGTCGCTGAAGATCCGTTCCACCTCGATATCCGGGTCGTCGATGGCGCCGGTGATCCGGTAGCTGATGCTGGACAGTTGATCCACCTGCTTGGCAAACAACTTGCTGGTGAAGTAGACACCGACGGCGGCGGGCAGCCCCCCCAGCACCCCCGCCACCCAGGGCAGGTTGGTACCCACCGGCATGGTGGCAACCAGGCGGGCATCGAGGTCATCGGCAATCAGATCGACGGAACCCAGCAGACGGATCTTGCCGGAGGGCATGCTGGCCACCACGGGATTGTCGAAGATCACCTGGCCGCGGCGAAACAGCAGCCCGCCATCGACCCGGTCAAAACTCATGCCGGAGGAAAAGAAGTCGGAAAAATCGAAGCGCAGCCGCCGCAGCCAGGTGTCGAAGTTGATCAGCCCCACCAGCTTGAACAAGGTGTTGGTGGCCGCCCCCGAGGTGCGCTGGAATTCGCCGTCCACAAGCTCGATACCGAGGTAGCCGCCGGTGTCCAGCAGGCGAAAATCCCAGGGTCGCCCCGGCCAGCCCAACTCGGCAAAAAAAGCGGCGCTGGCGCTGGTGACCGGACTCGGCACGCCCCACCGGGCCAGGGTCCCACCGATATCATCCATGGCCAGGGTGCCGGAGAAGTAACTGCTGTGGCCGGAGTCGGAGGCGGTCCAGCGCAGCTCGGCGGGCACCACCTCCCCCTCCTCCCCGGCGATGGCCTGGGGCCTGACATCCACCCCCTTCAAGCTGCCCTGGATATTGCCCAACACCACCCCGTTGGGGATCTGGCGGGTGGTGAAGGACACCGGCCCCAGCGCCTCATCCCCCAGGGACAGGGCGGCGATGGACAGGTTCACATCGGGAACCGCCTGTGGCTGGAGGCCGTCGAGGCCCTGCTGGCCGA
>CAZWUP010000036.1:0-17100 GCA_964637045.1 uncultured Porticoccaceae bacterium
CCATCACCAGGGCGTTGTAAACCGAGGGCAGCAGTTCCTGGGCGGCCACCTGGGGTCCCGCCACCGCCGCCAGCTCCCCGCTGTCCCAGCTCAACGCCGCGACAAACAGGTCTTCCTCAAACATCGGCGCCTGGGCGCGCAACTCGCCCCGGGCATCCACCACCATGGAGCCACCGTCAAACACCAACTCGTCCTGGCCGCCCACCTGATTGAGGTAGACCACCGGCATATTGCCCTCCCTGGCCCGCTCCTTGATCACCTGCTGGCGCTCCAGCTGCTTGCCCCGGTGAAATGGCGAGGCGTTGATATTGAGCATCAGCTCCGCGCCGGCCTCGCGGGCCTGATACATGGGCTGGGGGTGCCAGATGTCCTCGCAAATGGACAGCGCCGCCTTGATGCCCTTGATCTCCACCAGGCAGGGAGCGCGGCCCTGGCCGAAATAGCGCTTCTCGTCGAACACCTGGTAGTTGGGCAAATGCTGTTTGGCGTACTCCGCCACCAACCGCCCGTCCTGGAAAAACCCGGCCATATTCAACAACTCGCCATTGCGGCGCCGGGGATAACCTATCATCATGGCTATGTCCCTGGTGTGCAGGGCGATTTCCGCGAGAGCGGCATCGATGCGGCCATCCAGACTGGGGCGCAACAACAGGTCCTCAGGGGGGTAGCCGGTGAGCATCAGTTCCGGCAGTAACACCAGATCCGCCTGGTGCCGCCCGCGGGCGGTGGCGAGAATCTCGATCACCTTGCGGGTGTTGCCGGGCACATCCCCCACCAGCGGGTTGACCTGGGCGAGAACAATCCTGATTTCCGTGCGCTGGCTGGTATCTGTCATCGGGAGGGTGACGGTCGCTGAAAGTGGCGGCTATTTTCAGCTAAAATCCGGGCAATAGCAAAACCACAAGGGCTCGCAATCATCTGATGGCACTACTCCAGGGGCACATGGACAGGCAGCGCTTTTCCGCCGGATTGTTGCGGACTTACCTGTTTTACCGGTTTTTTCTCGCCCTCCTGCTGCTCGGCGCCTTTATCGCCAAAATCGCCACCGATGTCATCGGCAGCAGCGCCCCGGATCTGTATCTGAGCACCGCCATCATCTATGTGGTGGTGGCGGTGATCACCCTGGGGTTTTACCAGCTCCAGCACCACCGGCTGAACCAGACCCAGCTGTTTATCACCCTGTTTGCCGACATCGCCGCCCAGACCGTGCTGATGTACTGCAGCGGCGGCCTGGGCAGTGGCATCGGCTACCTGATGCTGGTCACCGTGGCCGCGGGTTCGATCTTTTTCACCGGCCAGCTGGCGGTGTTGATCCCCGCCATTGCCAGCATCTGCATAATTCTCGAGAGCCTGCTCAGCTCCCTGTATTTTCAGCGCAGCACCATCAATGTGTTTCCCGCCGGCATCCTCGGGGTGCTGCTGTTTGTCACCTCGCTGATCTTTTCCCAGCTGAGCAAGGCCCTGGTGATTGCCCAGCAGGTGGCGGAGAGCGAATCCGAGGTCTCCGCCGGCCTCCAGGAACTGAACCAGCTGATCATCGACCGCATGCACACCGGAATTTTGGTGGTTGACGACTGCGGGGTCATCCAGCAGATCAACAGCGCGGCCAGGGAACTCCTCGGCCGGGGGGAAGGCCCGCAGGCACTGCGCATTGGCGACAGCATCAGCCCCGAGCTGCACCTTCAGGATCACCTGAGACGCTGGCACGCGACCCCGGGATACCAGACCGACCCCTTTGTTTCCCGCTTCGGCAACCTCGAACTGCAGGCCAACTTCGCCTCCCTGGAACACGGCGGCAGCCAGCGCACCATCGTCTTCCTCGAGGACCTGCGCGCGGCCAATCAACAGGCGCAACAGCTCAAACTCGCCGCCCTGGGTCGCCTCGCCGGCAGTATCGCCCACGAGATACGCAACCCCCTGGGGGCCATCAGCCACGCCTCGGAGTTGCTCAGCGAGGTGAAGGGTGAGGACCGCACCACAACTCGGCTGACGGAGATCATCGCCACCCATGTCAAAAGGGTGGACCACATTGTCGAAAGCGTACTTCAGCTGTCCCGCAAGCAGGACCATCAACCCCAGAAAATCGCCCTCACCCCCTGGCTCAAGACCTTTATCGGCAACTTCCAGGAGGGCAACCGGGGGCACCCCGAAATCGCCCTCGAAACCAGCCTCGACCCCGGCGACACCGTCACTTTCGATCCTATTCACTTGCAGCAGGTGCTGACCAATCTGCTGGACAATGCGGTGCGCTACAGCCTGGAGCGCACGGGAACGCCCTGGGCGGGAATCGTTATCGGCAGCCGCGGCAACAACAAGGTGATCAGCCTGGATGTGATCGACCGCGGCCACGGCGTACCCACGGAACACCTGGGCAAGCTCTTCGAACCCTTCTTTACTACCTCCCCCGGCGGCTCTGGACTGGGGTTGTTCATCGCCCGAGAACTGTGCGCCATCAACTTCGCAACCTTGAAATACCAGCCCCCCAGCGGGGACTCCAGCGGCTTTTTCCGGATTGGTTTTGTGCACCCGGAAAAGCATCTGAATCTTTCCGAGGACAGCCATGAAACCCAGCAGGGCACTGATCATTGACGACGAACCCGATATCCGGGAGCTGCTTACCATCACTCTCCAGAACCTGGGGCTGGAGGTCTCCCAGGCCAGCAACACCCGGGAGGGTCTGGCCTTGATTGCCGCCCGGGAGTTCGACCTGTGCCTGACGGACATGCGCCTGCCCGATGGCAGCGGATTTGAGATCGTCGAAGCCATTCAGGCCCAGTGTCCACAAACCCCGGTGGCGGTAATCACCGCCCACGGCAATACCGAGCTGGCGGTTGAAGCCCTTAAAAAGGGTGCTTTCGACTTTGTCTCCAAGCCTGTTGAACTGAAGCGCCTGCGGGCCATGGTGGAAACCGCCCTCGAACTTCGGCGCGAGGTCAGCAGCGCGCAACCGGCCACCATGGGCCTGGTGGGAAGTTCGGGAGCCATGGCGGATCTGCGGGAGAAAATCGCCCGCGTCGCCCGCAGCCAGGCACCGGTGTTTGTCAGCGGCGAATCCGGATCGGGCAAGGAGCTGGTGGCCAGGGCCATTCACTATCGGGGCCCCAGAGCCAACGGCCCCTTTATCGCGGTGAATTGCGGGGCCATTCCCTCGGAACTCATGGAAAGCGAGTTCTTCGGCCACAGGAAAGGCAGTTTCACCGGCGCCATCCAGGACAAGCAGGGCCTGTTCCAGGCCGCCCACGGCGGCACCCTGTTCCTCGATGAAGTGGCCGATTTGCCCATCAGCATGCAAGTCAAGTTGCTGCGCGCCATCCAGGAAAAGACGGTGCGCCCGGTGGGCAGCCAGGAGGAAAAGGCCGTCGACGCCCGCATCCTCAGCGCCACCCACAAGAACCTCGCCGCTGAGGTGGCCAACGGCCACTTTCGCGAAGACCTCTTTTACCGGATCAATGTCATCGAGATCAATGTGCCCCCCCTGCGGGAGCGGCGAGAGGATATCCCGGCGTTGACGGACCTGTTTTTGCAGCGCTTTGCCGCCGAGGCCGGTTGCCCCGCTCCCAGGGTCACCGCAGATGCGCTGAAGGCCCTCGCGGAACACCCCTTCCCCGGCAACGTCAGAGAACTGGAGAACACCCTGGAACGGGCCTTCACCCTGTGCAGCAACGGCACCATCGCCAGGGATGACCTCCACCTCCAGCGGGGCCACGCCATCGCCAACGGCACCAGCCGCGGCCCGGGGGATAACGGCTACCGCGGCGACTACCCGGCCGATGGCAGTGTATCCATCGACGACTACCTGGCGGATATCGAGCGGGATATCATCGCCAAAGCCCTGGAAGACAACCGCTGGAACAAGACCGCCACCGCGGAAAAGCTGGGAATCTCCTTCCGCCAGATGCGCTACAAGCTACAAAAGCTGGGTATAGATTGAGCCGGCAGCGACAAAACGGCTACACTCGACTGACCCCAATGGGACACCACACCAGATGCCAGCATCCACCCCAGCCCCCAAGATTGGCCTTTTTGTAACCTGCCCAGTGGACCTGATGCGGCCCTCGGTGGCCTTTGCCTGCGTCAAACTGCTGGAGGATGCGGGATGCGAGGTGGTTGTTCCCCCCCAGAGTTGCTGCGGCCAAGTGGCCTGGAACAACGGCCTCAGCGGGGAGGCCAGGACCCTGGCCCGGCAGGTGGTGGCCGCCTTCGCCGCGGTGGATTATGTGGTGGCCCCCTCGGGCTCCTGCGCCAGCATGCTGAAAAACCACTACCCCACCCTGTTTGCCGACAGCGACGAGCTGGCCCGGGTCGAGGCCTTTTCCGCTCGCGTTTATGAGCTTACGGTGTTCCTCCACGATGTACTTGGGGTCCAGTCCAACTCCCCCGCGCCAGCGGAGAACAGCAAAACCGTCGCCTATCACGACAGCTGTGCCGGGCTGCGGGAACTGGGCATTCGCCACCAGCCCCGGGCCCTGGCTCGCCACTACCGCGGGGTTCACCTCGGCGACCTGGAAGACAGCGAGACCTGCTGCGGTTTTGGCGGCACCTTTTGTGTCAAGTTTGCCGACATTTCCAACCACATGGTCACCGCCAAAGCCCGCCAGGTGGCGGCGCTGCACCCCGACCTGCTGCTGGGGGGCGATCTCAGTTGCCTGCTCAACCTGGCGGGCAAGCTGCGGCGCCAGGGTGACCGCGACACCCGGGTCTTCCATATCGCCGAGTTTCTCGCCGGCTGGGACGACCGCCCGGCCCTGGGGTGGGAGGAATGACTGCCCCGGCCGAGGATTTTATCGCCAGGTCCCGAGAGGCTCTGGGGGACACCAGTCTCCAGGCCGCCCTCGCCCGAGCGCGACCGGGGTTTGTCCGCAAGCGAGCAAGCGCCGTCACCCTGGTGGCCAACTTCGACGCCCTCAAAGCCAAGGCCAAAGCCGTGCGCCAGCGCAGCCTGAGGGATCTGGACAGCTACCTGGCGGTGTTTGAGCAGCGGGTGACCGCCGCCGGCGGCAGGGTTCACTGGGCAGCGACAACCGCCGACCTCAGGCGCATTGTCCTGGATATCGCCAGGGCGACAGGGGCCCGCAGCGCCACCAAGGGCAAGACCATGGTGGGGGAGGAAGCCAAGCTCAACGAGGCCCTCGAAGAGGCCGGCATCCAGCCCCGGGAAACCGACCTGGGGGAGTATATTATCCAGCTGGCGGGGGAGCCCCCCAGCCACATCGTCGCCCCCGCCCTGCACAAAACCCGGGCCCAGATAGTGGAGCTGTTTCTGCGGGACCACCACCTGGGGGAGCGGGAGCTGGCATCGGTAAAAGACCTCGTCGACGAGGCCCGCACCGTGATCCGCCGCCACTACCTGGAGGCGGATATCGGCATCACCGGAGCCAATATCCTGATTGCCGACACCGGCACCTGTGTGTTGTGTACCAACGAGGGCAACGGCGATCTCACCGCCAGTTTGCCCAACACCCATATCGTCACCACTTCCATCGACAAGGTGGTGGCCAGCTGGGACGATGCCAGCGCCCTCCTCCGGGTGCTGGCCCGCAGCGCCACCGGCCAGGCCATCACCACCTACACCTCCTTCTACGGCCCCCGTGGCGACGGCGATCTGGACGGCCCCGAGCACTTTCATGTGGTGCTGCTGGACAACCGCCGCTCGCAACTCCTGGGGAGCGACTTCCAGGAAATGCTCCAGTGCATCAAGTGCGGCGCCTGTATGAATCACTGCCCGGTGTATCAGGCAGTGGGGGGACACAGTTACAACTCGGTCTATCCCGGCCCCATGGGGGCGGTGCTCACCCCCCTGCTGCGGGGGGAGCCCGGGGATTTCGCCCTCGCCGACGCCAGCACTTTTTGCGGCCGCTGCGAGGAAGTCTGTCCCGTCGGCATTCCCCTGCCCGCCCTGTTGCGCAAGCTGCGGGAGATGTCCGCCAGACAGCGGGGCCAAGGGCCTGGCCCCTGGCTCATCAAGGGGTTCACCTGGCTGGCCAGGCATCCCCGCCTGTACCGCTGGAGCACGTCCCTGACCACTGCCCTGCTGGCCCGCATCTCGGGCCGCCGGGGTAGCTGGCGGCGTTTCCCCGGCCTGGGGCGGTGGCTGAGATACCGGGACCTGGCGGCACCCCAGGGCAGCAGCTTCCAGCACCAGTGGCGAAAAGCGCGGGGAGGCGAAGACCGTGCCTGACACTGTGCTCGCCGCCATCGCCCGCCGCCTGGGCCGGAGGCCTCTCACCGGGGAGGCCTTGGAAAGGCGCTTCCAAGTGCTCAAGGGGGAAGCCGAAGCCCCGGTGCCGCCCGCCACTGACAGCGATGTAGTGTCCGGATTCAAGACCCAGGCGTTGCGCAATCTGTTTGAGATCAGCGAGGTTGCCAGCCTGCAACAGGCCCTTGCCGCCTTGCAAACACACCTGCCCATCGCCCCTTCTCCCCAGGCCAGTCTCCGCCACCTGCCGTGGGGAAGTTATGGCCATACCCTGGTGGAGACCGCGGCAGCGCCGGCCCTGGGGGTTGTGGAAGCCAGCGCGGCAATCGCCGAAACCGGCACCGTGGCGGTGAGCTCCAGGGAGACGCCTTCAGCGCTGTTGTTTCTGGCGGAGGAGTTGGTGATTGTGTTGCGGCGGGAAAACATCCTCGCCTTTCAGGAACAGCTGTGGCACAAACTGCGCCCCGGGGATTGCCGCGCCCTGCACCTGATCAGCGGCCCCTCCCGCACCGCCGATGTGGAGCAGACCCTGCAGGTGGGCGCCCATGGCCCGCGGCGGGTTTATCTGTGGCTGATTTCAGAGGACAGTCCGTAGCCCGAGCAGCGTGGTCCAGCGGCGGGCTATTTGGCGCTTCGCAGCCCGACCGCCGTCACGGTGCCGGCCAGCGATAATCCCGGTACTGCTCCCGCAGCGCCGTTTTGAGAACCTTACCGGTGCCGGTGTGGGGCAGCTCGGCCACCACTTCCACCGCATCCGGGCACCACCAACTGGCCACCTTGCCGGCGTAGAGGGCGAGGACGCTGGCCGGGTTTGGCGTCCTTCCCGGCTTGGGCACCACCAGCAACAACGGCCGCTCGTCCCACTTGGGGTGGTGGACGGCGATGACTGCGGCTTCCGCCACATCGGGATGGGCCACAGCGATGTTTTCCAGGGCAATGGAGCTGATCCACTCGCCGCCGGACTTGATGACATCCTTGTTGCGGTCGGTGATTGTCATATAGCCCTGGGGGTCGATGGTGGCGACATCGCCGGTGTCGAACCAGCCCTGGTCATCAACGACCCGGCCTCCATCGTGGCGAAAGTAACTGTCCACCACCCAATGACCCCGCACCAGCAGGCGGCCCCGGGACTGGCCATCCCTGGGCAGTTCGCCGCCGGCGTCGTCGACGATTTTCATATTGATACCGAACAGTCCGCGGCCCTGGCGGGCCTGGGAGGCGATCACCTCCGCCACGGGCATGTCCGCCATAAAGGCCTTGGGGCTGTTGATGGTGCCCATGGGGCTGAGTTCGGTCATGCCCCAGCCGTGGACGGTGGCCACGCCGTAGTGGTGCCAGAAGGCTTCCATGACCGACGTCGGACAGGCGGCTCCCCCCACCTGCAAGCGCTGTACAGAATCTATCCGCTTGCCGCTGGCCTCCAGGTACTGGAGCAGGGACAGCCAGATGGTGGGCACTCCGGCGGCAAAGGTCACCTGTTCCCGAGCCATCAGTTGCTGCACCACTTCGCCATTGATCAGGGATGAACTGGTAAATACCAGCTTGGCCCCCGCCATGGCGGCGGTATAGGGCAGACTCCAGGCGTTGGCGTGGAACATGGGGATCAGCGGCAATACCACATCGGTGGCGCCAATGGCGAAGGCATCCTTCATATTGGCGGCAAAGGCGTGCAACAGGGTGGAGCGGTGGGAGTAGAGCACCCCCTTGGGATTGCCTGTGGTGCCCGAGGTATAGCACAGGGAGGAGGCGGTGTTTTCATCGAATCGCGGCCAACAGTAGTCCGCATCCCCCTCCGCCACCAGGGTTTCGTAGCAGTGGATGGGAAAGTGCTCCGCCAGGGGGGTATCTGGCATCTCCGCCGCCTCGCAGAGCACCACGATGCCCCTTACCGTCGCCGCAAGCTGAGGTGCCAGGGGCTCCAACATGGGCAGAAAGTCGCGGTCGACACAGATAATGCTGTCCCCCGCGTGGTTGATCACATAGGCCAGCTGGTCGGCAAACAGCCGCGGATTGAGGGTGTGGCACACCGCCCCCATACCCGGCACCCCGTAGTAGATTTCAAAATGGCGGAAACTGTTCCAGGCCAGGGTGGCGACCCGATCTCCGGCAACCACACCCAGCCGGGTGAGACCCGAGGCCAAGCGCCTGGCCCGCTGCTCGGCGTCCCTGTAGGTGTAGCGATGGCTGCCGGACTCACTGTGGGAGACAATTTCCCGATCGCCGTGCTCCCGGGCGGCAAAAGCCAGGATATCGGAAATCATCAGGGGCAAGACTTGCATCTGGCCGTGCATGGGGTGAGTCCGGTGGATGGTGGTTGCGCAGGTTAGCGGTTCAAGGCGCCGCCATCAATCCGCCAGGGAGGCCATATCGATCACAAAGCGGTATTTGACATCGCTCTTCAGCATCCGCTCGTAAGCGTCGTTGATATCCCTCATCGCGATTACCTCGATGTCGGCGACGATATTGTGCTCGCCGCAGAAATCCAGCATCTCCTGGGTCTCGGCGATGCCGCCGATGATGGAGCCCGCGATACTGCGCCTTTTACCCACCACCTGGCCGGCGTGAAACCCGTCCTTCATGGGCTCGATGGCGCCGACAATCACCAGGGTGCCATCCCGCTTCAGCAAGGATAAGTAGGGATCGAGGGGGTGTGCCACAGGGACAGTGTCCAGCAGGAAGTCAAACGTGCCCCGGTGCGCCTTCATCGTCTCCCTGTCGTGGGACAGCAACACCTCGTCGGCACCGAGCTTTTTGGCATCTTCGCCCTTTTCCGGGGAGGTGGTGATCATCACCACCCGGGCGCCCATGGCGTGGGCAAACTTCACCCCCATATGACCCAGGCCGCCCAGGCCGATGACGCCAACGGTCATGCCCGGACCCACCTTCCAGTGGCGGAGGGGGGACCAGGTGGTGATGCCGGCACAGAGCAGGGGGGCGACAGCCTTCAGTTCCAGGTTGTCGGGAACCCGCAGCACATAGCCTTCATTGACCACGATATGTTTCGAATAACCGCCGTGGGTGAGGGCATTGCCGTGGCGGCTGTCGCGGCCGGAATAGGTGCCCACCATGCCCTTTTCGCAGTATTGCTCCAGCCCCTCGCCACAGGACGGGCAGACCCGGCAGGAGTCCACCATGCAGCCCACAGCGGCCAGGTCGCCGACCTTGAAACCCCGCACGTCGCTGCCCACCGCGGAGACCCGACCGACGATTTCGTGGCCCGGCACCACCGGGTACACGCTGTTGCCCCACTCATTGCGGGCGGTGTGAAGGTCCGAGTGGCATACGCCGCAATAGAGGATATCGATACAAACATCATCAGGATCCGGCGCGCGACGTTCAATGGTGAACGGTGCCAAAGCTTGTGATGACGACTGGGCAGCATAGGCCGCAACTGACTTGGTCATAAACATCTACCTTATTTTTCAGCAATTACTGCTGATACAGGGTGGAAAAAGGGTGAATTGCCTGGGTGCAAAGCCATAGCCATCCCCACAGGGATCGCCACTGATAGTACTTGCCCGGAGTGGTCCGCTTCAAGTTCAGCGCCCGTGGGAGAAGCATTGCGAGCTTGCCATAGGACACCAGAATCTGGTGCCGGGGGCAAGCGCCACCGGCAACCCCATGAAATACAGGTAATTTTGGGACTGAGCAACAGCCATCACAGCAGCGACCCGAAGGCCGTGTTGGGATACATATAATCAAACAACGTTCGAAATATTCATTCTAATGTCAGTTTGCTTGGCCTTTATGGCACCCCCTCAGGCTCTATAATCCCGGGTGCCGGCGTGGGGCCGGCCTGTGGCGATGCACAATCCTGCCGTGGATTGAGGAGGCAAGCATGCCGGTAACGACGCCCTTCACACCCCTATCCAGCTGCCCCCGGCGGCCATCAGCGGCGCCGCGCCGACTGAGGCCTCACTCACTGCCCCCTGCAACCTGGTTGCGAGCGCCCTGCCATGCCTGAACTGAGACCATCGCCACTGACCACGCTGCCTGAATCCCTGATTCAGGCCAAAAGTGCGGTGCCGGTCACTCTGCCGTCCCGGCTGGCCCTCAACACCGTACTGAAAAATGAACTCAGCATCTGCGGCGAGTGGTTCTATGACCGCACCTTTCCCCTGTGGGCTGCGGGCCGGGTCGATGGCCTGGTGCTGCTGGATGGGTCAAAGCACTCCGTTGACACCCTCCTGGTGGGCAAGATAGCCACCAGCCGACATCCGGATGTCGAGCTCCAGCTGGTGGGGGCACAACTTGCCCCGGCGTCCACCGGCGAGCAAAACTGCTACCCCCTCCAGCGTGCGGTGATGGAAACCGTGGTCAGTGAATTTTGCCACCAACTGGGAATCCCCGCCGCCCGCGTGCTCTGCGTCATCAGCAACAACCAGCGCCAGGAAAACCGGGACTCGCCCTGCATACTGTTGAGCCGGGTGACCCGGTCCCCCATCAGCCACCAACATATCATTTCCGCCTTCAGCCGGGACTGCGCCACCGGCACCGCACTGCTCGACTTCATCGGGAGCCAGTATTTTGCCCACCAGCCCAGCCTTGCCGCGGAGCAGGTCTACCGGGAGCTGTGTGCGACAAGTCTCGACACCGTCGCCAAATGGCAGGCTGCGGGGTTCTATTACGACAACCTCGCCAGCGGCGATCTGTATATCAGTGGCCAAACCGCGGGTTTTGACAACGTGGGTTTTATCGACACCCTGGGGGGCGACTTCACCCTGCTTTCCGGCGCCACAGCCAGCCCCGCTGCCTTTGGCCGGCAGCCGCAACAGGCCATCGCCCTGTGTCTGGCCCTGGGTCGGGCGATGGCCCCGGCATTTGCCCGCAAGTGGTCCGAGGACAGGACCGCCGACATCCTGCAGGAAGGCTATCGGCAGAGTTTTTACCGGGAGTTTTCGCGCAAGATCGGCCTTGCCGTCAACACCGACAATCGCCCCCTCATCGACGAGCTGCTGGCGCTTGTGGCCGACAGCGGCAGCAGCTACTTTGGTGTGCTTCACCAGCTCACCGGTGCTGTGAAACGCCGGGAGACCGTCAAGGCGGGAAGGGAAATTCCCGGCCTCGAGGACTGGCTTGCCGACTATCAGCTGCAGGTCGCAAGGGTCGCCGCCAGCCACCAGGACTCGGCAGAGTCACCGCCCTTCAACCCGGAAAAGCCACTCCAGCCCCAAGATATCGCCGCCATCACCGCCGCGATGGCGGATGGCAATCGCAACGCCCTGGAAAATTTCCTGGAGAGCATCCAGCACCACAAGCCCTTCTCGGTGCTCCACTGGGCGTCCTGACCGGGGCTGGGCGCCCTGTTGGGGGGACAGCCAATCAAGGTATCCCTGTGGTTACCGGCGCCCAGTTGCCCCTGTCGCGGCTGCCATCCCGGGATTGGACCCGGGCAACCCAGCCGCCAATGTGCCCCTGGCTGGGAACTTGGCCATAAAAAATGTTTCTTTGAGTAACACACCCATGTATAATCATCGAGCTTATTGTGTTGATAATTATCCGGTCGCGGGGATAAATACCGCTGGAGTAACCGGAATGCACCCGAAAACCTACCTGGAGATCACCATGAAGAAGTCTGTACTTGCCCTGTCCGCTGTCCTCTGCCTGAGCGCCTCTGCCGTTTTTGCCGGCCCCAAGTCCTTCACCCCCGGAGAGAGTGGCACCACCGCCGACGGTCGCGAATTCGACAAGAAGCTGGTTAACTGCTCCGGCAAATCTGAAGGTATCGAGATCACCATGTTCAAAGACATCAAAAAGTGGTGCTTGAACGACGAGTCCTACTGCAACCGCGACATCATCAAAGTCGCCAAGAAAGCCTGCAAGGCCTAATTATCTGCAACCCGTGATCGGCACCGGCTGGCGCCGATCACCCGTGCAGGAAGGTCGACGCCACCCACTTCGGGTGGCGTTTGCCGTCCCCGACACCCGCCAAACCCCGCCTCAAAGACACCTCCGCCAACTGTTACTTAACCTCCCAAAACCCCTTCAACCGGGTTGTCCATTGCACTCTTGAGCTACTTGGCGCTATGGTGACCGGGAATTCCAGCCCCTGAGCGGTCCATACCCAGCCGATGCCGAAGAAACTGTTGCTCGTCGCCAATATGCCCTCCCCCAACACCAAGCTCCTGGCGCACCGGGTTCTGGCCGGTATCAATCATTCAGCGGTGGATAACGTGGAGGGCGAGCTGCTGTCCCCCTTTGACGCCACCCCGGAGCAGGTGCTCGCCTGTGACGCCATCATCCTCGGCACCACGGAAAACCTCGGCTACATGAGTGGCGCCCTCAAGGATTTCTTTGACCGCATCTATTACCCCTGCCTGGAACGAAAGCAGGGGCTACCCTGCGCGCTCTATATTCGCGCTGGCCACGATGGCACCGGCACCCTGCGGGCGGTGGAAACCATAGTCACCGGCCTCAAGTGGCGCTGGGTACAGCCCCCCACAATCCTGCGGGGAGAGTTCCGCGAGGAGTTTGGCGACCAATGTGAGGAACTGGGCCTGACCGTTGCCGCCGCCCTGGATGCGGGAATAATTTAGGCCTGGGCTGGCCTGGCAATCTTTATGGTAGCGCCGATGGACTGAGGCCGCGGCAGGCTGCGATGACTGGCCAGCAAGGCATCGACCCGCTGCTGGATTGGCGGAGCAAAGGCCCTGCTTTTGCGGCTGGCGAGATCCACATGGATCAGCAGGCGCTCATTGGTGGCGCACAGCTCGCCACTGGTTTTGCGATACAAGCCGGCATAGAGATGCAGCTTCTTGGTGTCGGCGTCCACCAACTGAGCCTGCACCCGCACCACCTCCCCCTCCAGCACCTCGCGAAAATACGTGATATTGCTTTGCAGGCTGAACATCCCCAGCCCCTGGTGTTCGTGCAGCTCCCGCCCCACCCCCAACCCTTCCAGCAACTCGCCGAAGCAGCTGCTGAAGACATCGGTGTAGCAGGCATCGTGGAAATGGCCGTTGTCATCGATCCACTCGGGAAGGATTTCGATATCCACAACAAAGTAATCATCTTGCACTTGCGGCTCCACTACTGGGGATCGGAAATTCGGCACTTTGTGTCATCCCCAAGAGAAAAACCCGCATGGCGGCAACCATACGGGTTCTTTCAGGGGCGGGGCACAACCCGGAATATTACAGCTTGCTATCGAGCTCTGGAATGGCAACGAACAGGTCCGCAACCAGGCCATAGTCGGCCACCTGGAAGATCGGCGCCTCTTCGTCCTTGTTGATGGCAACGATCACCTTGCTGTCCTTCATACCGGCCAGGTGCTGAATGGCTCCGGAGATACCCACGGCAATGTACAGGTCCGGAGCGACGATCTTGCCGGTCTGGCCAACCTGCATGTCATTGGGTACAAAGCCGGCGTCGACAGCGGCACGGGAAGCGCCCACCGCGGCGCCCAGCTTGTCGGCGATGCTGTTGAGCATTTCAAAATTCTCGCCGTTCTGCATGCCGCGACCACCGGAAATGACGATTTTGGCAGCCGTCAGTTCGGGGCGATCGGATTTGACGATCTGCTCGTCCACAAAACTGGAGAGCCCTGTGTCGTGGCTGGCACCGATAGCCTCGACAGTGGCGGAACCGCCGGTGGCCGGGACGGCGTCGAAGGCGGTACCGCGCACGGTGAGAACCTTGATGGCATCCGAGCTCTGTACGGTGGCAATCACGTTGCCGGCATAGATCGGGCGCTTGAAGGTATCGGCGGACTCCACACCGCTGATATCGGAAATTGGCTGAACGTCCAGCAGCGCCGCGGCGCGGGGCAGGATATTTTTGCCGGCACTGGTGGAGGCGCCAAGCACATGGCTGTAACCTGCGGCGACTTCGGCAATCAGGGGGGCGACATTTTCCGCCAACTGATTGGCGTAGGCGGCGTTGTCGGCAACCAGAACCTTGCCCACGCCAGGCACCTGGGCCGCGGCTTCACCCACGGCACCACAGTTGGAACCGGCGACCAGAATATCGATATCGCCACCGATAGCCTGGGCCGCGGCAACCACATTGAGGGTAGCGGCGTTGAGGCCGCTGTTGTTGTGCTCTGCAATTACGAGAATGCTCATCAGATCACCTTTGCTTCATTTTTGAGTTTGTCCACCAGTTCCGCGACATCGGCCACCTTGATACCCGCCTTGCGCTCGGCTGGGGGTTCGACCTTGAGCAACTTGGTGCGCGGGGCAGCGTCAACGCCAAGGTCCGCGGGGGTGGTGGTGTCCATGGGCTTCTTTTTGGCCTTCATGATATTGGGCAGGGAGGCGTACCGGGGCTCGTTGAGCCGCAGGTCCGTGGTCACCACGGCGGGCAGCTTGAGGGCAACGGTCTGCAGGCCGCCGTCGATTTCCCGGGTAACCTTGGCCACGCCGTCGGCGACTTCGACAACGGAGGCAAAGGTACCCTGACCATAGCCCGCCAGCGCGGCGAGCATCTGGCCGGTCTGATTGTTGTCGCCGTCGATGGCCTGCTTGCCGAGAATAATCATTTCCGGAGCTTCCTTGGCGCAGATCTCCTTCAGGCACTTGGCCACCGCCAGGGGCTCGAGATCGCCTTCGCACTGCACCAGAATGCCGCGATCGGCACCCAGGGCGAGGGCTGTGCGGATCTGTTCCTGAGCCTGCTGTGGCCCAATGGACACCACGACGACTTCCGAGGCAATGCCCTTCTCCTTGAGCCTTACGGCTTCCTCGACGGCAATTTCGCAAAAGGGGTTGATGGCCATTTTGACGTTGACCAGATCAACCGCACTACCATCGGCCTTGGCGCGCACTTTTACGTTGTAGTCAACAACACGTTTTACGGCAACAAGTATCTTCATGAATAGACCCTAGTTTATGTGTTACTTGAGTGTTGAATGCCACAATTGCCGCCACCGCAGCCTGGGATGGCGGTGTCGCAAACCCCCAGTGACATGTCAGGAAAAATCGCGCAAATATTCGCCTCCGCCAAGCTGGCCGGCAGCGGCCGGTGGTGCGCAAAGGCGCCAATTCTAGGGAGCAATGGCGTCAGTGTCAATCGCGCGCACCCCTGCCGGGCGCCGGGGGCGACGGGCTAACCCCATAAGAAATCGGAAAATTTGGCGGCGACACCCCAGCGAACATGAGGCAGATCAAGACCCGCAGGCGCCCTCCCATTGGCGGAAAGCAACCAGCGCCCCGCCCACAGGGCGCTTCAGAGCCACCACTCGTCGTTAAACTACTTGAATAAAATGGCATAACGTGCTATTTAAAAAGAAAATAATATCCTGAGGGGCGAAAATGATCTTTCTGAGTCAAGACCTGCGGGAGCTGGTGGTCGCCGACACCCTTCGCTACCTGGGGGAATGGAGTCCGGCGGCGGAAAATCTGTTGCTGGGAACCGCCATTCAGGAGTCGGGCATGGGCTTCGCCATGAAGAGCGGCAGGCGCCTCGGCCTCTACCACATATCCCCCGCCGCCCACCGTTCGGTATGGGATCACTATCTGATCTTCCACCCGGAGCAGGCCAGCGTTGTCCGCGGCCTGGCCGGACAGCACTCCTTTGTCGAAAATCCCCACCGGGAGCTGCTTACCAACCTCAGATACGCCACCGCAATTGCCTGGTACATCTACAAAAAATCCGGCTGCACCCTACCCGACCCCGGCGATATTCAGGGGCTGGCAAGAATCTGGCAGCGCCACTTCCACAGTCAGCCCACGGGCCGGGTGGCGGACTTTGTCAGAAACTATCTGGAGCTGGCCGACAATATCCGCCACCAGGTCGCCTGAAGACCCATCAGCCCAGCTGCACGGCGGAGATAAAGAGGGAGGGGTCGATATTGGTAGCTCCCACCTTGGCCTCGGCAAACTCATATTCCGCACGCTCCCCGGAACGGTCGAGGGGCAGGTCGGCAAAATTGAACAGGCGGGTGTCCGCCATCTGGCTCGGGGAAATGTTCTGCATTGATTTGAATACGTTTTCCACCCGGCCCGGGTCCTGACGCTCCCACTCCCTCAGCATCGCCTTGACCGCCTGGCGCTGGAGATTTTCCTGGGAACCACAAAGATTGCAGGGAATGATGGGAAACTGCCGGTACTCGGCAAAGCGCACCAAGTCTCGCTCGCGGCAGTAGGCCAACGGCCGGATCACCACGTTGCGCCTGTCGTCAGAGCGCAACTTGGGGGGCATGCCCTTCATCCGACTGCCGTGGAACATGTTTAAAAACAGGGTTTCCACCATATCGTCCATATGGTGGCCGAGAGCCAGCTTGGTGGCACCTATTTTTTCGGCAAAGGCGTACAGGGTTCCCCGCCGCAGCCGGGAGCACAGGCCACAGGTCTTCTGTCCGGGGGCCAGTTTCGACCTCACCACACTGTAGGTGTCCTTGTCGACGATGTAATAGGGTACAGCGATGGCTTCGAAGTACTCGGGCAGGACATGCTCGGGAAAACCCGGCTGTTTCTGGTCCAGGTTGACGGCAATCACTTCAAAACTCACCGGGGCGGATTTGCGCAAGTTGAGCAGGATGTCGAGCATGGCGAAGGAATCCTTGCCGCCACTGACACAGGCCATTACCACATCGCCGTCTTCGATCATGTGGTAATCGGCTATGGCCTGGCCCACATTGCGGCGCAGGCGCTTCTGAAGCTTGTTGAATTCCAGACGGTATTTGCTGTCGGGAGCAGAGGAAGGCATGGTGCGGCCCGGGTTGCTTTGTGGGCGGCCATTTTACCACCGGCACCAAGTGCCGTCAGGGGATATTGAGGCGGGCATCCCGGGTGAAGTTGATGGTTCCGGTATAGCCGAGCACGTAGAGGGCCTTCATGTCCACTGCGTAGTGGGCGAATACCTTTTTGAGCATCTTTTCATCGCTGGCAAAATCAGCCATGTAGTCCTTAAACAACCGCGACGCGGAAAGGGTGCCGTTGGCGTAGTGAAGGCCGGCGTTGTGG
>CAZWUP010000037.1:0-17080 GCA_964637045.1 uncultured Porticoccaceae bacterium
CGCCGCAACGCCGCCCTGCCCTCTTCATCCAGGGCTTCTGTGGCCCGGCCATCCAACCGGTAGCTGCCGCTGTCGGGGCGATCCAGCAAGCCCAGCATATTGAGCAGGGTGGATTTGCCCGACCCGGACGGCCCCATCACCGAAATATAGTCGCCGCCGTGGATATCCAGTGCCAGGTCCCGCAGCGCCCGCAGGGGTTGCCCCCCCATGGTGTAGGTTTTATTGAGACCCCGCAGTTCAATCAGTGCCATCGGCGGCCCCGGCCACAACGCTGGCGGGCGCCCCCGCGACCACCCCGGTGATGCCGATATTGGCCACCACCTGATCGCCCTCGGCGAGACCGCTGAGGACCTCCGTGTAGCGCCAGTTGGCAATGCCCAGGGTCACCGCTCGCTTCTCCAGATAGCCGGAGTCGTTGACCACCAGCACAAAGCCATTGTCCAGAATCAGCTCGGTGGGGATGCGCAGGGTATCGGCCCGGGTCTCGAGTATGATTTCCATATCGGCGCTGTAACCCGCCAACAGGCGAATGTCCTCGGCGAGATCGCTGAACTCGGCTTCCACTTCAACCGTCCTGGCCTGTTTCTCAAAATCCAGCACATAGGGGGCGATACGCTTGACGGTGGCGGGGAAGGACACGTCGCGAAAGGCATCCAGGGTGACCCGCACCGGCATGCCCACGGCGATTGCCGCGGCATCCACTTCATCCAGGGGGGCGGAGACATAGTGACAGTCGTCGGTGATCAGGTCGATGGCGGGGGGCGTGGGAACCCCCGGCGGGGAGGGCGTGGAGTACTCACCGATCTTGCCGGTGATCTCGGCGACGATGCCGGCAAAGGGTGCCCGCAGCTCGGTCTGTTCCAGCAGCGCCCTGGCCACCTCGAGACTGGCTTTGGCCTGCTCCTCCCTGGCCCTGCCCCCTTCACAGCGGGCGGCACTGGCCTCCGCCTTGGCCACGGCGAGGTCGGCGGCTTCCCTGGACACCAGCTTTCGCTCCACCAACTTGGTGAGGCGCTGGGCTTCCCGGCGGTCGGAGGATGCGGCGATACATTGCCCCTCCCGCTCCCGGCGAGCGGAGGTAACCGCGGCCCCGGCTTCGGCGACCCTGGCTTTGCGATCCCGGTTCCACAGGGTTATCAGCAGCTGCCCTCGATCGACATGGTCCCCCTCGGCCACCAGCAACTGGTCGATCTGCCCCCCCATGGGCAGCGAGAGGCGCGAGCGCTGGCAGGCCTCCACGGTGCCGGCGCGGGTATTGGCCGCGGTGTTTTCCACCGTGCCCCGGGCCACGGTCACCAGACTGACTTCCACTTTGTCGGGACGGGTCACCAGGTACAGGGTCAGCCCCAGTACCAGCACCACCGCCGCCGCGATCAACCAACCTCTCATGTCTCGATCCGTGATTAACGTTTTGCACCCCCAAGGCTACTATAAAGTCACTTTGCAGTCCGCTCCTTTACCGGCATTTACCTGTCGGCCTTATCGGCGGAGAATTGTTGGCGAAACGGATTCGTGAAGGAAGTTGCCATGGCCGACTTTTTTATCACCCTCTCCATGCTCTTCCTGCTGGGGCTCTTCGCCCACTGGCTCGGTGTCAAAACAGCCCTGCCCAGTGTCACCCTGCTGATTTTACTGGGCATCGGCATCGGGCCCTCCGGCCTGGATCTGTACGCCGAGCACCGGGAACAGTGGTTTCCCGTGGTTGCCAATATCGCCCTGGTGATGCTGGGCTTTCTGATGGGTGGCGCCCTCACGGGGGACGTTTTCCGCGAGCAGGGCAAGCGCATCCTGGCGCTGTCCATCGGCGTGGCGCTGGGCACCTCGGCCGTGGTGTTGATTGGTCTGCTGGCCCTCGGCCAGGGCCTGGTGGTGGCCATTCTCCTGGCGGGTATCGCCACCGCCACAGACCCGGCGGCCACCGAGGCGGTGCTGATGGAGACAGATCGGCGCTGGAGCCCCCTGGGGGTCACCCTCACCGGCATCGTCGCTCTGGATGATGCCTGGGGATTGCTGCTGTTCAGTATCTGCATGGTGGTGGCCGCGGGGGTGCACAGCACCGGCGGCGCCTCCATGGTGGTGGCTGGCCTCTGGGAAATTGGCGGCGCCGCAATGCTGGGAGCGGCCATCGGCCTGCCCATGGCATTTCTCACCGGACGTCTGCGGGAGGGTGAGCCGACCCTGGTGGAGGCCCTGGGCCTGGTGTTCCTGTGTGGCGGTCTGGCCTTCAGGCTGGAGGTGTCCCACCTGCTCGCCGCCATCGTCATGGGGGCCACAGTGGCCAACCTGGCCAAGCACCACAACCGCCCCTTTCACGCCATCGAGGGTATCCAGTGGCCATTTCTGGTGATGTTTTTCATCCTCGCCGGCGCCTCCCTGGAAATGACGGCCCTGATCACGGGGGGCGTTCTGGCCCTCGCCTACCTGGGGTTGCGCGTGGCCGGCAAGGTCATCGGTGGCGGCCTCACCAGCCTGGCACTTGGCGAGGCCCCCGCGCGGGGGTTGTGGACGGGGTTCGCCCTGCTGCCCCAGGCCGGCGTGGCGGTGGCCATGGCCCTCGGCAGCAGCCACAGATTCCCCGAGGTTGGCGAATTGGTGCTCACCATCACCCTGGCCTCCACCGCGATATTTGAGCTGGCGGGGCCGCTGGCCACCCGCTTGTCAATGAAGCGCCACCCCTGAGCGGGTTCGCTTCCACCCCAGGCGCTTCTCGATGGCGGTGATCATCATCGCCGCGATGTCCATGCCGGTGGCGGATTCTATGCCTTCCAGCCCGGGGGAGGAGTTGACCTCCAACAGCAGCGGCCCCTTGGCGGAGCGGATCAGATCGATGCCGGCCACCGCCAGGTCCATGGCCTTGGCGGCCCTGACCGCGATGCGCCGCTCTTCGGCGGTGACCTTGACCAGGGTGGCCCTGCCCCCCTGATGGAGATTGGCGCGAAACTCACCCGGCGCCGCCACCCGCTCGATGGCCGCCACCACCTTGCCGTTGATGACAAAGCAGCGAATATCCTTGCCCTTGGCCTCCTTGATAAACTCCTGCACCAGGATATTGGCATTGAGGCTCTTGAAGGCGTTGATCACGCTCTCCGCCGCCTTATCGGTCTCCGCCAGCACCACGCCGCGGCCCTGGGTTCCCTCCAGCAGCTTGATGATCAGGGGGGCGCCGCCCACCATGCTGATCAGGTCCTGGGTGTCCTGGGGGGAATTGGCAAAGCCGGTGACGGGGATATTCAGCCCCGCATCCAGCAGGGCCTGAAGGGCGTAGAGTTTGTCCCTGGATTTGGCGATGGCGGCGCCGTCGTTGAAGCAGTAGACCCCCATGGTCTCGAACTGGCGCAGCAGGGCGCAGCCGTAGTGGGTCATGCTGGGGCGGATGCGGGGAATCACCGCGTCGAGATCCCGGATCACCGCACCGCCGCGGTAGTGGACCTCCGGAGTGGTGGCGTCGAGGCGCATATAACAGTGGCGCATATTGAAGAACATCATCTCGTGGCCCTGCTCGCGACCGGCCTCCATGATGCGCTCGTTGCTGTACAACTCCGGGTTGCTGGCCAGCACCGCGATTTTCAAGCCCCCCTTGTTGAATTCGGCCTTGTCGTAATGGTGGTGGAGGGTCTCGTTCCTGACCTCGCCCAACAGAAACCCGGTGTCCGGGTCCACCAGCATGCGGCCGCTCATGGCCTCCCGCCCCAACAGCATGCGGTAGCCCATGGAGTCCCGGTTGGTGAGGGTGACCTCGATATTCCAGGTGCGCCCGGCGATGGTCAGCGGGGTGATCACCACATAGCGCTTTTCCGCCTCCCCGGTGGAACTGCGCACGGTGCGCCTGTCCACCACCTGGGCCTCGCAGCTGACCACCACCTTGCGGTTTTTTTGCAGGGGGTGGACGTCAAAGGTCACCCAGACGCTGCCGTCCCTGGTGAAGGCCTTGATATTGAAGGCGTGGAGGGAGGACGTCTTGGCCCCGGAGTCCACCCGCGCCTTGATGGCGGGAATCCCCAACTCGGCGAGCTTGCACCACTCCTGGTTGCCGACAATAAACTTCTGTGTTTCCACAACTGGCATGGCGGGTGGCCCTCGGCGTCTCAATTACCGGGGGTCGTCCCCGGCACGGCGCGGATTATCGGGCCGCCGCAGGCAAACAGCAACAGATTTCAGAGATCCAGATCCGGGTCGTTTTTGGGGTAGTCGTAGTACTTGAGGACAGCCCCCCCGGCCCTCAGGCTGGACCACTTTTCGCTGTCGATGTTGAGTACCGCCACCCCGCAGGTGGGCACGTTGGCGATCTCCTCCAGGGTCAGGAAATTGATCAGATCGGTGATTGCCGGGTTGTGGCCGACGATGGCCACGCACCTGCAGCCGTCGTCCAGGGTTTTGAGGAACAGCATAAGGTCCTCGTAACTGAAGGTGTAGAGATCGGGAATCACCTCGCCGGCGTTGCCGCCAAAACCGTTCTCGTCGGTCATCAGGGCAAGGGTTTGCTGCACCCGCAGGGCCGGGCTCATCAGCACCCGCTCAACATTCAGGCCCAGGGCGTTGAGCCGTCGGGCCATTTCCCGGGCATCGCTTTCGCCGCGCTTTTTCAGCGGCCGCTTGAGGTCGGAGAGGGCCGGGTCTTTCCAGGATGACTTGGCGTGGCGAATCAGGACCAGCTGTTTCAAGGGAATCTCCTGTGAACTGGGAAGATGATTTTGTTATCCTATGGCGCCCATGAAACACGGCGCAGATGTCAGATTAATGAAATCGGAGCAGGCAGTGAAACTATTTGGCATCAAGAACTGTGATACCGTTAAAAAGGCCCGTCGCTGGCTGGACGGTCACCAGCTGGAATACCAGTTCCACGACCTGAGGGCCGACGGCCTGGCCCCGGCCACAATCCACCGCTGGCTGACCCGGGTGTCCGCCGCCGACCTGGTCAACAGGCGCAGCACCACCTGGAAGGCCCTGGACCCGGACACCAGGAACAACCTGGATGACCGCCAGGTTCCCGAACTCCTGCTGGCCCACCCCACCCTGATCAAGCGCCCGGTCCTGGAAGCGGACGGCCGCCTGCTGGTGGGCTTCAGCGCCCCCACCTACCAAGCATTTTTTGATCTTTAGGAGAAGTATTGATGACCACCCTGCACAGTCTCGGCCTGGGTATTGGCACCAAAAACAACAAGGGCCAGTGGCTGGAAGTCTACTTTCCCAGCCCCCTGCTCAACCCCAGTCCGAACCTGGTTTCGGCCATTCGCGACGTGGTCGACTGCGGCGAGGGCAACGAGGTGATTGCCCTCGGCCGCAAGCAGCTTGCGGCCCTGTCCAGCTCGCTGATGGACGCCGATGAAAAGGAGCTGGGTGAATTGGCCCGGGAGCTGAGCGACGGTGAGCGCCCCGCGGTGCTGGTGCTGCTGGCCGCCGACACCAAGCCCGAATCCGTGCCCGAGGTCTACCTCAAGCTCCAGCTGCTGTCCCACCGCCTGGTCAAGCCCCACCAAGTGGTGCTGGACGGCATGTTCGGAGTGCTGCCCAATGTAGCCTGGACCAGCAAGGGCGCCATCGACCTGGACGAGCTGCCCCGCCGCCAACTCGAAGCCCGCCTCAAGGGCAAGACCCTGACGGTGGACTGTGTGGACAAGTTCCCCAAGATGACCGACTACGTGGTGCCCAAGGGGGTGCGCATCGCCGACACCGCCCGGGTCCGCCTGGGGGCCTATCTGGGGGAGGGCACCACCATCATGCACGAGGGTTTTGTCAATTTTAACGCCGGTACCGCCGGCCCCAACATGGTGGAAGGCCGCATTTCCGCCGGCGTTTTCGTCGGCTCGGGTTCCGACCTCGGCGGCGGCTGCTCCACCATGGGCACCTTGTCCGGCGGTGGCAACATCATCATCTCCGTGGGCCGGGAGTGCCTGATCGGCGCCAATGCCGGCATCGGCATTCCCCTGGGGGACCGCTGCACCGTCGAAGCCGGGCTCTATATCACCGCCGGCACCAAGGTGGTACTGCTGGATGACCAACGCCAGCCGGCGGGCGAAGCCAAGGCTCGCGATCTGGCGGGCAGGAGCGATCTGCTGTTCCGCCGCAACTCCACCAACGGCGCGGTGGAGTGCCTCACCAACCAGTCGGCGGTGGCCCTCAATGAGGCGTTGCATGCCCATAACTGATTGTTGGTCTGACGTCGGACGCTTGGCGTCTGACGCTTTTGGCATGCCACTTGTTCACCATAAAGCGCCCCATCAACATCAGAGTTCAGGGAGCGGGAATAAAACCTGGCTTGCGGCACTTTTGCGTCTGGCGTCAGACGTCAGACGTCAGACCGATCAGTGAGGCTGACAATGTCCATTCCCTCCCCCACCCTGTCCCTGGCCATGGAGCTGATCCGCCGCCGCTCCGTCACCCCGGCGGACGCTGGCTGTCAGGAGATCATGATCGAACGCCTGCAGGCCTGCGGCTTTGCGGTGACCGAGCTGCCCTTTGGCGATGTCCACAACTTCTGGGCGGTGCGCGGCCACGTCGGCCCCATGTTGTGCTTTGCCGGACACACCGATGTGGTTCCCAGTGGCGACCCCGGGCACTGGCAGAGCCCGCCCTTTGCGCCGGAAATCCGCGACGGCCTGCTCTACGGCCGCGGCGCCGCCGACATGAAGGGCTCTCTGGCGGCGATGATCACCGCCACCGAAGCCTTTGTCGCCGCCCATCCAACCCATCGCGGACGCCTCGCCTACCTGATCACCAGTGACGAGGAGGGGGTGGCGGTGAACGGCACCGCGAAGGTGGTGGATTGGCTGAAGGACCACAACCTGATCCCCGACTGGTGCCTGGTGGGCGAGCCATCCAGCAGCAAGTACTGTGGCGATGTGGTCAAGAATGGCCGCCGGGGATCCCTGGGGGCGGAGCTTGTGGTCAACGGCGTGCAGGGCCATGTGGCCTATCCCCAGCTGGCGGACAACCCCATCCACCGGGCGCTGCCCGCCCTGGATGACCTGTGCAGCGAAATTTGGGATAGCGGCAACGAGTTCTTTCCCGCCACCAGTTTCCAGATCTCCAATATCAACGGCGGCACCGGGGCCACCAATGTGATCCCCGACGAGCTTCGGGTATTGTTCAATTTCCGCTTTTCGACGGAAGTCACCGCGGCCCAGTTACAGGCCCGCACCCAGGCCATTCTCGACCGCCACCACCTGGACTACCGCATCCACTGGCAGCTCAGCGGGGAGCCCTTCCTCACCGGCCGCGGCCCTCTGGTGGACGCCGTGGCCGCCAGCATCCTCCACACCACCGGGCTCGAACCGGAACTGTCCACCGCCGGCGGCACCTCGGACGGCCGCTTTATCGCCCCGCTGGGCACCGAAGTGGTGGAGCTGGGTCCCGTCAACGCCAGCATCCACAAGGTGGACGAACACACCTCGGTGGCGGAGCTGGATAAGTTGTCGCGGATGTATCTGGGGGTGATGGAGAGGCTCTTGGTCTGACCCAGGTGGTCAGCCGTCGGATGTCAGCCGCCGCAACCCATAGACGTCAAAGCGCACCGCCTTGCCCTCCAGGGAGTGGCTGGGTTTCTCGTTGCCGAGCCAGGGCGCCCGCGCCGGCCGCTTGACCACCACCCGGTGGCTGGCCGCCGCCAGGGCCAGGGACAACAGGTCGTCGGCATCCGGGTCCCCGCCCACCAGCTGCTGGAACGCCTGCATCGCCTTGTTGACCTGGGCGGACTTGCCGCGCTCGGGAAACATCGGGTCCAGGTAGATCACCTGGGGCTTCTCAGCTTCCGCCAGTTCCACCAGCCACTGGCTGGCGGGCATGCAGTGGAGGGCCATCCTGGCCACTATCGCGGCCAACTCGGGATCACCCCCACAGGCCCTGGCCCGCGCCAGGCCATCACTCAACAGGGCAGCTATCACCGGATGGCGCTCCACCAAAGTGACCCGGCAACCGAGACTGGCAAGGACAAAGCCGTCCGCGCCGAGGCCGGCGGTAAGGTCCGCGACCACCGGGCGAACGCCCCCCTTGATGCCCACTGCACGGGCGATGGCCTGGGACTTGCCGCCGCCGTAGAGGCGCCGGTGACGGGCCTCGCCACCGACAAAGTCACAGCGGATCGGGCCCGGCGACTTGGGGGTGGTGTGGCACAGACTCAGGCCCTGGTGGTCCAGCCACAGCACCAGCGCTGGGGGCAAACCCTCAGCCGCGGGGGCGCCGCCACACCAGCTCAGGCCACGGGCGGCGGCCACCACCGCGGCGGCGGGTTCGAACCCGGGGGCGCAGTAGAGGGGAAAGCCCTCAGCGGGGACTGCTGGCGGTGAAACCCTGGCCACTCAGCGGCTACTGGGCGGGCACCAGCTCCAGTTCCACCCGGCGGTTGGCTGCCTGACCTTGTTGGGTGGAATTGCTGGCCACGGGGTAGCGCTCACCGTAACCCGTGGTCCACACCCGGCCCCTGGACACCCCCTGGGAAATCAAAAAGTCCCCCACGCTGGCGGCGCGGCGCTCGGACAGGGTCTGGTTGTAGCTGTCATTGCCGGTGGAATCGGTGTGCCCGGCGATGCGGATATTGGTGTCCTTGTACTCCTTGAGCACCAGGGCCACGGACTCCAGGGTGGGGTAGAAGCTGGAGCGCAGGTCGTACCTGTCGACATCAAAGGTGACATTGCCGGGCATTATCAGGCGGATATTGTCCCCTTCCCTGGCCACCCCAACCCCGGTGCCCTCGAGGCGGGTACGGAGCGCCGCTTCCTGCCTGTCCATATAGTTGCCGATGCCGCCGCCGATGGCGCCCCCGGCAACCGCGCCGATCACCGCGCCCTTGCCGCGATCCTTTTTGCTGGAAGTCGCTGCACCCACCACGGCACCGGCCACCGCACCGACGGCAGCGCCCTTGGTGGTGGTGTTGGTTTTTTGCTCGCCGGTGTAGGGGTCGGTGGTGGTGCAGCCGATGGCAACCGCGGCCACCGCTGCGACAAAGGTCATTTTGACGTTCATAGTGATTCCCATAATTACTGCTCCTGTATCTGCGACTATTTTAACAGGTCTGCACCAATCCAGTGTGTGCCAGCGCACTTAAGGAACCTCTGCTTAATTCACACTCATGTCATTGCGGACTCACCAGAAGTAGGCGCCTGAGGCGAAGCGCTTCGCGGGGCCTGCTAGGCGATTTTGCCGAAGCCGAGCTTCCTGCCGCGCTTCGCTCGCAGCTAAAGGCTCGCAGGTAAAGGCTCGCAGGTAAAGGCTCCGCCCAATGACAAATAATCAGAGATTCCTTAATCCAGCACTCTTTCAATTTGCTACTGCCTTATGTTCCGGTTCCATTGTAGGAACTCGGCCCTCCGGGTGAATGGTGGTGATGCGAAGCGAATCGGGCGTATTTCCCACCTCTTTTCGCCCGGAGGAGAGCCTGCCCCACGAGCGGAGCGAGTGCCCTGGGTGCCGGGCTCCCACACCAATCCGATCTGGCCAAAATCAAATTGAAACAGCACTAGTGGCCAGAAAAGTAACTTCATGTAAACTTGGCCGCAATTCCCACGCTGCAAAGGACCTGGCGATGAAACCTGCAATGCTCCTCGTGACTCTCGGCCTGGCGGTCCTGATTGGTGGCTGTGACCGCTACCGGGTTACCCTCAACGAGCGGGTGATCTCTGAGCCCCCGGTGCTGCTGGGCAGTGTCCGCACCGCAGACCAGGCCCTCCAGGCCTGTATCGACCAGACCATCGCCGACCGGGGCATCCGCACCCTGGAGGACTTTGACACCCTGATTTGCACCCATGCCGGTATCCAGTCGGTGGAGGGCCTGCAGGCACTGGGCAGGCTTTCGACCCTCAATTTGGCGGAAAATGCCCTCACCGCCGTGGCCCCCCTGCTGTTTCTCGGCGAGCTCACCGCCATCAACCTGGCCGGCAACCCCGATCTGGACTGCCAGGAGGTCAAAAAACTCGCCGCTCAGCTGCCCACAAGTGGTGCTTTGGTGGCCCCGGAGCATTGCCGGGACTGATCCCCGGGGCCCCCGCCAGCGCCGTCAGCCCCCTGCTGTGAACATCTTCACTGGGGGCATTGGCGGCGATTTCGTTTCCTGCGGTAACAGACCCTCGTTTTTCGGTACTTCCGTTTCATTTTCACACAGGCAAGTTACCCACAAAATCTGTGGATAACTTTGTGGATTAGTTTCGAAAAACCGCGCCAAATCGGCGCAACCCTTGGCAGGGCCACAAATTGCTGGTTTTTTGATCAAAAATAAAAATACTTTAAAATCATGTGCTTATAATCTAAAAACCCAACTATCAAAGACTTACGTGGCTCTTCAACAATCGCTGTTAGCTTCACTGGCTAAGACCCACCGCCTGCCACTGAGCAGTGGATAACCCCTGTGCCCAAGATCCATCCAACTGCCCATTTTGGATCAACAACGCACAGTTTTGGCAACCGGGTTTGACAGCCGGCATCCGGGCATGCCCAAGTTGCCGGCAACTGCCTCAGCCCAGGCTCCACAGCAGCTTGCCCCTCCCCCCGCGACCTCCGGGGATTTTGCCGCGACACCGCCCCCCGCCGCTGTGGATATCTCTGTGAATTTGTACAGGACAACTAGCTTAAGTGCTTGGCTGGACAGAAATTACCGACTTCTGCTCATTTGCTGGAGTTCAAATTTAACTGTTATTTTTCAGCGGGATACGTAATTTTATTTGTGGTCTCTGGCAAATTTCCCGGCCTTTATTCGGTAAATTCGGGGATTTTGCCGAGCACCTCGCGGCTGCTGCGACAGTGGATAACTTTCGATCCCCAAGGCCAGCTCCACCCGCGGAAGGGCGCCCCGCTTGCCGCCAACCTCAGGCCGAGCCGCCAGGGCCCAGCTGGTGGTGGACAAAACGCCCGCCCTTGACCACCCCCTTGAGACCCCGATCCCCCTTGATGCAGCTGATATCCACCAGGGGGTCGCCGTCGACGATCACCAGGTCCGCCAGAAACCCCGGCTTCAATTGTCCCAGTTCGTGGCCCATCCCCATCATCTCGGCGCCGTGCACGGTAGCCCAGCGAATCACATCCAGGGGGGGGATGCCCACCTCGTTGACATAGTATTCCAGCTCGTCGGCGTAACTGCCGTGGCTGAGGGGCAGCGCCCCGAAGTCGTCCCCCAGGGTGAGTTTGACCCCCGCCCCATTGGCAATGGGCAGGATGCGGTGCATCTTTTCCAGCTCCTGCTGGTGGTGGCTTTTCCACTCACCACTGAAGTACTCCACAACCCGGGAGACATAGAGCATGCTGGGCACCACGAAAATGCCTTTGGCCAACACCGCCGCGATGCACTCCTCGTCGAGGCCGTCGGCGTGGTCGATGACGTCGATGCCCAAGCGGGCGGCGGTGAGAATCGTCTCCCGGTTGGCGATATGGGCGCGAATGCGGGCGCCGCGGCTGTGGGCGGTGTCGATGGCGGTGCGCAGCTCGTCCTCATCCAGGTCCATCTTGCCCACCACCCCGGGCACGGCGTGGCCGGCGGTGGCAAAGATCTTGATGATCTCGGCGCCCCGCTTCACCTCTTCCCGAATGGCGCGGCGAAAGGCGTCGGGGCCATCCACGATATGGGTCTGGGCGCTGCTGCCGGGGCCCCAGTGCCACTGCCACCAGTCCTGGCAATGGCCGGTGGTGCTGACATCCCGGCTGCCGGCGACAATTCTCGGCCCCTCCATCAGCCCCTCGGCGATGGCCTGCTTGCACCCGGCATCGATGGCGTAGGGGGCCCCGGCACTGATGACACCGGTAAAGCCGGCATCCAGGGCGCGCTTGAGGTTGCGGGCTGCGCGCAGGGTCTGCAGCGCCGGCGGGGCTTCCATACCCACCGGCAGAGCGCCGGGGCCGATGTCCTGGTAGGTGGCGTGGTAGTGGGTATTGATCATCCCCGGCATCACTGTCATGCCCTTCAGGTCGAACACCTGGTCGCCGGGGGCGGCCTCCACCTGGCCGCTGTCGATACTGTGAAGGCGCTCGCCGTCGATCACCAGGGTCATCTCGGGACGGGGGGGGTTGAGGCCATCCAGCAGGGTGGCGTGGCGCAGAATAAGGCGACTCATAGTGGCTCCAGATCAGGTTGCGGCAATGGCCGAGGATTTGCGCAGACCACCTTGCCAGGTGGCCTCCCAGGTGCCGTCCAGCAGGTGGTCGAGCAGGCCCTCGCTGATATAGGCGGGGTAGCCGTCGGGTTGGAGGGGGCTGGCCACCTGACCGTCGTAGCCGATCCGCTCCTTGACATCCGCCTCGGTGTAATAGCCCCCGGCCACCACGGTGACCAGCGCCGACCAGGCCTCGGGATCCGCGGCGGCCAGGGCCTGCAGCTGCCCGGTAGTGTCGGCGGCCAGGGCCCGGACCAGGGGCGCCCCCAGGTCCGGACGGCGGGACAACACCTTGGCCACCAGATTGCGCTCCACCACCAGGGTGCCGGCCCCGGGGAGGGGGGCCACCGCGGCAATCAGCCCGTCCCCCAGGGCCGCCAGGCGCGCCCGCTGGTGGTCCGTCAGGGAGGGGATCACCAGCGCCGGAGCCTGGCCCCGGGCGCGGCCCACGGCGCCCCGGGCCGGGGATCTGGCGGGCAGTGAGGGGGATGGCAACCGGTGGCGCGTCCGCACCAGATGGTCGGCGGCGCGCAGAGCCAGGGCGGCGATGGTGCTGGTGGGATTCACCGCACCACAGGTAACGAACACGCTGCCATCGACAATCCCCAGGTTGGGGACATCGTGGCTCATGCCCCAGCGGTCCACCACCGAGGTGGCCGGATCGTCCCCCATGCGGGCGGTGCCGGTGAGGTGGGCGTTGACCCCGGCGGGACTGAAGCTTTCCACGTGCCAGGCCCCGGCTTCACGGAAAATGGTCTCCGCCCGCTCCAGATTCCAGGCCAGGTTGGCGAGCACGTCAGCGCCGTAGCGATAATTCAACCTGACCCCCGGCATGCCGCTGCTGTCGCTGTGGTTCGGGTCCAGCAGCACCCGGTTTTCCGGACTGGGGAGATCCTCGACGAGGATGGACCACATCAGACCGTGGCCCAGGCGCCGGGCGAACAGGCGGTGATAGTCGTCCCCCTGGACGCCGGCCGCCAGCAACTTGGTAGCCTCCAGCAGAGGACCGCCCCCCATGGGGTGCAGGGCCCATTTGGCACCGCCGCGAAATCCCCGGGTGGCGTCGCTGAGGCCAAATTCCTGGCACTGTACCGTGGAGCCGTTCTGCCCCTGCCAACCCCGCAACTGCTCGTCGAAGTAGCCCATCGCCATACCCAGGGGATGGAGCATCAGGTTGCGCCCCACCAGATCCGAGCTGTTGGCCAGGCCGGAGGGAAATCTCTCGCAGGCGGAGTTGAGCAGCAGCCTGGCGGTGCCGATGCCGTTGGCGGCGCAGAGCACCACCCGGGCGGGCTGGAAGTGCTCAGCCCCCTGCTCGTCCAGCCACAGGGCACCGCTGGCCAGCCCACGGTCGTCCACAGTGATCCGGGTCACCCGGGCGCCGGTGATCAGCTCGCCCCCGGCGCTGACAAATTTTTGCCAGTGGGTGAGATCAAAGGAGGATTTGGCCCCCTCGTTGCAGCCCTGGCCACAGGTGCCCCGCTGCACACACTGATGGCGCCCGTCGTGGGGCACGGAGAGAATGGCGTTGGTGTCCGGCCACCAGTGCCAGCGCCGCCGGTGCAGGGCCCTGGCCACCCGCAACGCACCTGGGTTGAACGGCAGCGGCGGAAGGGGCGGCGCCGCGCCCTCGGGGTAGAGGGGGTTGCCGCCGAACCCGGACACTCCCACCTGGCGGTCGGTTTCCTCGTACCAGGGCTGGAGCTCCCGGTAGTCGAGGGGCCAGTCATCGGCAATACCCAGGGCGCTGCGGCTGCGGAAGTTCTCCGGCAACAGGCGGGGCCAGATGGCGTTGTAGAGCACAGTGCCGCCACCCACCCCGTTGAAGTTGAGGATATCCATGTCCGAGGCGCTGATGTCCACCGGGTAGTCGGCATCGTTGCGGCGCACATTGGGCAGCGGCGACCACTGCTTGCCGGCGGCCAGCTCCCAGTCCCAGTTGGCGCCGGGGTACTGGGTCCGGTCCTGCCAGTGGCCCTGCTCCAGGGCCACCACCCGGCAGCCGTTGTTGACCAGGTGCAGGGCCGCGACGCCGCCCCCTGCGCCGGCGCCGATGATCAGCACATCTGCCGGAGTCTCAGCCGTCATAATTTTTTATCTCACTGCAGCGGGAAAAGGATCGCTGAATCAACAGCCTGGCCACCGCCGGCGGCCGCTCGGCCTCCCGGCGGCGGGCGGTTTGGCGCCCCCCGGGCAAATCACCGCCCGTCATTGGTAGGTGTAGAATGCCCGCACCCTGGTGATCTTGCCGGCGTCGTCGAACACGAAATTGTCCACGATGCGGCCGGATTCCTGGCGCTTGTCCGCGGGGCCCACGCGGCACTGCATCAGGGCGATGGCCTCATTGCCGCAAACGATCACCTCGTCGGTGAGCCACAGCTCCACATTGTTGGGCACCACCATCTGATCCCAGAAGGCGGCCACCTTCTCCTTGCCGGCATTGCTGACCATGCCCACCGGATCCTCGTGAACGATATTCTCGGCGAACAGCGCCAGCCAGGCCTGCTTGTCCTTGTCGTTTTCGGCGCGACAGTATTCTGCAATGGCGTTGATGATTGTCTGCTTGTTGACGGCCATGGTTGGCTCCTCTCGGTGGCTAAATGGCGACTGGCCCCTCTGGCGGTCAGAACCTCCAGCCAGGCACTTTGGGATCCACCCCCACCCGCACTCCGGGGGTGAAGGTGGCGGGAATGGCTTTCCAGCCGGCGACGATGCCGATATTTTCATAGCTTTCCGCCCTGGGGATATCCACCTGGAAATCCGGCATCCGCTCCAGCACCCGGCTCAGCAACACCTCGAACTCCACCTGGGCATAGTTGGCCCCGATGCAGCGGTGGATGCCGGTGCCAAATCCGGTGTGGCGGTTGGGTTTGCGGTCGAGCACAATCTCCTCGGCGTCGGCAAATTCCCGGGGATCGCGGCTGGCGGCGGCAAAGCACAGCATCACCCGGTCGCCGCGGCGGATCTTCTGCCCCCCCAACTCGGTATCCTGGGTGGCCGTGCGGCACAGGCCGGAGGTGGGGGTGGTGATGCGGATAAACTCGTGGAAGGCGTCGCTGATGGTGGCCTGGCCGCTGAGCAGCTGGGCCCTCAGGTCGGGACGCTGGGTGAGGATGACAAACACCGAGCCGAGACTGGCGGAAGTGGTGTCGATGCCGGCGGCGATGGTCAGGATGGCGAGGTCGAAGATCTCCTTGTCCGTGAAATCCGCCCCCTTGTCCCTGGCATCCAGCAGTGCGCCGATCTGGCCGGGACGGCGCTGCCCGGCGGGCTTGTCCTTTTCCGCCAGTACCGCAGCCCAGATCCTCTCGCTCATGCCCTGCAGATCCGCCATGGCGGCGTCCCAGCCCGGATCGTCCGGGGTCATATGGGAGGTGAGGTGAAAGGCGCGGGAAACCTGTTCAAAGCCCTGGGCATCCACACCCACCAGCTCCAGACTGAAGATCGTGGGCACGATGGCGGACAGATCCCGGGCGAAGTCGATCCTGCCCGTCTCGATGCAGCGATCGAGGCAGGCATCGGTGAGTTCCCGGAAGCGCTCCCGCCAGAGGTCGGCGGCGGCCATGGTGAAAAATGGCGTGAGGGCCTTGCGGGGCCTGCTCCAGTCCGGCGGATCCTCCTCCAGCATGGGGCCGGAGGTGGGCCGGGGTGGCGCGAAAAGCCCCTTGAACTGGAGGTCCCCATGCCTTTCCGGCTCCGGCCGGGCGTCCACCCCCTTGGAGGAAAACAGCTCCCAGTGCTTGGCCGCCTGGGTCAGCTCCTCCCAGCCGATCACCACCCACAAGCCGCCGTTATGGGGCGTCCAGAACACGGGGCCCACCTGGTCGCGGATGGCCTTGAACCACGCAAAGCGGCAACGGCCGTAGTCCGGGGAGTTGTGATCGAAATACTCGATCACCGGGGCGCCCAGGGGGCAGGAGCTGTCATTCATAAAATCGTCTCCGTTTTGGACTTTGCGCCTTGGGCTCTAGACACAAGTCAGATTCAAAGGCGACACGGCGGTGATAGCCGAGGGCAGAGGTTCCTTTACAGGCTGCCGGTGCGCCATCACAGATAGGGCCGCACCGCCCCCATCATGGCCTGCGCCGCTTCCGCCGGTGGCAGCGCGGCCAAGCCGCCGTTGGCCACCTCCACCGTGAGAGGGGTCGCGATACCATTGCCCCGCAGGGTCGTCACAAAGCGGTGGATATCGAATTCACCCCTGCCCGGCAGCAGCCGCAGCGCCATGGCTTCCTGCTGGTAGTCATCAACCGGACGCGCCAGGGGTGCGTCGTTGATCTGAATGCTGACCACCTGCTGGGGTGTCAGCTGCTCCAGCAGCTGCCACTGGCAGCCACCCCGCAGAAAGTGCAGCACATCCAGTACCACTCCGGCGTTGCTGGCGCCGCAGGCTGCCACTACCGCCAGCGCCTCCGGCAGGCTCTCCACGGCACTGACAAAGGGCACGAACTCCAAACCACAGGTGAGGCCCTGGCGCGCCGCCGCCGCGGCGAGGACGGCCATGGACGCCGCGCAGTCCTCCGCGGTGAGCCCGGTATCCAGGGCCACTCCGTGGATGGTCTGGCAACCCAACTGGGCCGCCACCTCGGCGATATCCGCCGCCAACCGGCCATAGGCCTGGCGGTCGCCGCTGGGCGCCATGGGCGCCAACTCCAACTGGGCGATGGCGATGCCGCAGTCCGCCGCCTGGCGCCGCAACTCCTCCACCTGGCCACCCAGATCCCGGTGCCCCACCACATCCGGCCAGAACAGGCTGACGGCGGTAAAACCGGCATCCGCCGCCGTCCGGCAGCGCTGCCGATGGGAAAGGTGCATAAAGGAAAGCTGACCTAGGTAGACGGGAGGCACCACATTGTTCGCCTTGTTTGTCGTTTTATTTTTTAAACAGCCGTCCAAATTTAACCCATAAGGGTCCCCCTAGACAACAGCGGAGGCGGGATTGGGCTTGGAGGCATGGCGCTTATTTAAGCCCAGCCGCGGTGTGAGGCCGCAGTCCCGGGATGACTTTT
>CAZWUP010000038.1:0-16575 GCA_964637045.1 uncultured Porticoccaceae bacterium
ACTCGGGTTTTCAGCGGCATAATGTCCTGGATCCGTGCAGTTCAACCGACAAAATCAGGAGTTATCCCTGTGCTCACTAACATCCCACAACTGGGGGTGATGTTCCCCCAAAACGAAATCGGTGGCAGTGTCGACAACCTCGACCACTTTATCGACGCAGCCATTGCCGGCGGCTGCCGCCATATCTGGGCAACAGATCACGTTGTCGGCGTCGACACCTCCCGCCGCCCCGACTGGGCGGGACCCTATACGGTGGACAGCGAATTCCACGAGCCCCTGATGCTCTTCGCCTACCTGGCGGCACGCTGTGAACTGGAGCTGTTCACCGGCGTGATCATCCTGCCCCAGCGCCAGACTGTGCTGGTGGCCAAGCAGGCCGCCGAACTGGACCTGCTGTGCCGGGGCAGGTTGCGCCTCGGGGTTGGGGTGGGCTGGAACCCGGTGGAATACCAGGCACTGGGCATGGATTTCAGCACCAGGGGGCGGCGGATCGAAGAGCAGATCACCCTGCTGCGCCAGTTGTGGAGCCAGCGGGTGGTGGACTTTTGCGGCGAGTTCGACCAGGTGGACGGGGCCGGCATAGCACCGCTGCCGGTGCAGAGACCCATTCCCGTATGGATGGGCGCGGGGGACTCCCCGGCGGGTCTGCGGCGAATCGGCCGCCTGGCGGACGGCTACCTGGCCCAGGCGGTGGCCACCGGGGACGGCCAGGTGGAGCGCCATTTGGCCCAGGTTCGCCAAGGCGCCGAACTGGCGGGGCGGGACTTCAGCGGCCTCGGCATTCAGGGCCTGGTGCCGGTGGTGGGCAAAAGCGACGGTGAAATCCTGGATATCGCCGGGCGCTGGCGGGACCTGGGTGCCAGCCACCTCAGCATCGACCCCCGGGCCGTCAGCCTCCATGTCAACCAGGATTTGTCCATGGAGGAGAAACTGGCCCGCCAGCGCTCATCACTGTCCCTGCTGGTGGACAACCTGCAGCGCGCCACAGCCCTGCTGGCCAGGCTGTAGCTCGTCCGCCCGACGCGGTGCCGGCACCGGGGTTTGCCCGCCAGGTGATCAGGACGCCGCGGCCAGCGCCTGCTCGATATCCGCCAGGATATCGTCGACGTGCTCGATACCGATGGACAGCCGAATCATGTCCTCGCTGACACCGGCGCTGGCCAGCTCCTCGGGGCTGAGCTGACGGTGGGTGGTGGACGCCGGGTGGCAGGCCAGGGATTTGGCGTCGCCGATATTGACCAGCCGCAGAATCATTTGCAGGGCATCGATAAACTTGGCACCCGCCGCCGCACCCCCCTTGATACCAAAGCTGAGAATTCCGGAGGCGCGACCACCAAGCACCTTCTGGCACAGGCTGTGGTAGCGGCTGGCGGGCAGTCCGGCGTAGTTGACCCAGTCCACCTGGGGGTGGGAGGAGAGGTATTCCGCCACTTTCTGCGCATTCTCGCAGTGACGCTCCATGCGCAGGCCCAGGGTTTCCAGGCCCTGCATGATCTGAAATGCGTTCATGGGGGAGATCGCCGCCCCCATGTTGCGCAGCGGCACCACCCGGCAGCGGGCGATATAGGCGGCGGCGCCCAGGGCCTCGGTGTAGACCACGCCGTGGTAGGAGGGGTCAGGTTCGTTGAGCATGGGGAACCGGGCTTTGTGGGCGGACCAATCAAAGTTGCCGGAATCGATAATAATCCCGCCCACGGAGGTGCCGTGGCCGCCGATATATTTGGTCAGGGAGTGCACGGAAATATCGGCGCCGCACTCGAAGACCCGGCACAGAAACGGGGTGGCAACGGTGTTGTCCACAATCAGCGGGATACCGTGGCGATGGGCAATCTCCGCCAGGGCGGAGATATCCACCACATTGCCGGCGGGGTTGCCGATGGACTCGCAAAACAGCGCCTTGGTGGTGCCGTCGATCAGGGCCTCGAGGCCCGCCAGGTCGTCAAAGGATGCCATCCGCACCTGGATACCCTGGGCCGGAAAGGTGTGAGCGAAGAGATTGTAGGTGCCACCGTAGAGCTGGGTGGTGCTGACGATACTGTCCCCCGCCCTGGCAATACACTGGATTGCCGCGGTGATTGCAGCCATCCCCGAGGCCATGGCCAGGGCGCCCACGCCCCCTTCCATTTCCGCCAGCCGGGCCTCCAGCACCGCAGTGGTGGGATTCATGATGCGGGTGTAGATATTGCCCGGCACCACCAGATTGAACAGATCCGCCCCGTGCTGGGTATTGTCAAAGGTGTAGGAGGTGGTTTGATAGATGGGCACAGCAGCGGCGTGGGTGGTGGGATCGCTGCGATAGCCGGTGTGCAGGGCCATGGTTTCGAGTTTCATCGCTTTCTCCTGATTTATGTGACTGGCTCGGCAACAAGGATAGAACGCCATACCCCTGTCGTTAGGTGCCGTGAATATACCCCGGAACCACTGACACTATCACCTCCGGCGGCGAATTCCCCCCAGGGCCATGAGTCAGGTGCGCCGGGCTTCTCGGCGATGTATTCAGTTTTTGAGTGCCACCGCCAGCTGGTAAAGCTGCTTTTTATTGCCGCCGGTGAGCTTGGCAGTGAGCGCCGCCGCCTGCTTGATCGGCAATTCCTCGACCAGTACCGCCAGCACCCGCCGCTGCTCGCGGTCATCGTCCGACAGTTCGGCCGCGACCGCGCCGCGCACCATCAGCACAATCTCCCCCCGCTGCTGGTTGCTGTCGCCAGCCACCAGCGCCACCAGCTGCTCCAGGGTACCTGTCAAAAAGGTCTCGTGGGTCTTGGTCAACTCTCGGGCCACCACAGCCTCGCGATCGGGGCCGAATACGGTGGCCATATCTGCCAGGGTTTCCAGAATCCGGTGGGGAGCCTCGTAGAACACCAGGGTTCTGGCTTCCCGACGCAGGGCCTGAAGACTGCTCAGTCGCGGCCCCTGGCGGGCCGGCAGGAAGCCCTCGAAGGCAAAGCTGTTGCTCGGCAGCCCGGCAGCGGACAGGGCGGCCACCGCAGCGCAACAACCGGGGACCGGGGACACCTTCACGCCCTGGCCGCGGGCCTCCCTGACCAGCTTGAAGCCGGGGTCGGAAATCAGTGGGGTGCCGGCATCCGTAATCAGGGCGACGCTGTGGCCGGCGGCCAGCAGGGCGAGGATTTTAGCCAGTTGGCGGTCGTCGCTGTGGTCGTGGTAGGCCACCATGGGGGTAGCGATAGCGAAATGGGCCAGCAATCTGCCACTGTGGCGGGTATCCTCGGCGGCGATCCAGTCAACTTGCTGGAGAACTTCCAGGCCGCGGGGTACCATATCGCCGAGATTGCCTATTGGTGTAGCCACGATATAGAGGTCCCCGGGTTTGTCGATCATCGTTTTCCGCCTGAATAAACTGGTTCTGGTTGTGACCTGCGGCCTGCTGGCCCTGCTGCTGGTCGGCTGCGACACCCCGGGGGTGAAACCCCAGCCGGGAGCATACACGACAGCCAAATCCGGAATCCAGCTGGCGGACAGCAAAGTGGCCGATGCCGCGAACCTGGCCTCCCCTGAGCGCGACCACCTGTTGCTGGATGCCGCGGAAATCTATCTGCAGGCAGGAAGAGCCCTCACCGCCGAGTCCGTTCTGGCAAAAATCGACAGCGACGCGCTGGATATCGGCAGGCTGGCCCGCTACAGCCTGGTGGCCGCCGAGCTGGCCCTGGCCAACGAGCTCTACCCCGAGGCCGCGCAATTGCTGGCCAATCCCAGGCTGGACACGGGCATCCGCGACCAGCCAGCGGAACTCAGGGCGCGCTGGCACCGGGTCCGCGGCGAGCTGTTCGCCATTCTCGGCGACGAGAGCCGAAGCGCCTTCGAATACACCCGTCTGGTGCCCCTGTTGACCGACGACGATGAGGTGCGCGGCATCCACGATCGCATCTGGAAGTCCCTGAGCCGGCTCTCCGATGAAGAGATCTACCAGGGCGCCAACCTGTCCTCGGACGAGGTCATGGGCGGCTGGCTGCGGCTGGCGGCGGCAACCCGGGAAACCCAGGGGGACATAGGTCTTCAGGTGGACAGGATCCGCCACTGGCAACAGGCCAATCCCACCCACCCGGCAGCCAAGACCCTGCCCCACAGCCTGCAGCAGGCGACCCTGATCAGTGCCGCCACCCCCGACACCATAGCGCTGCTGCTGCCCGGGGACGGGGAGTACAAGCTGGCGGCGGAAACCATCAGAGATGGCATTCTGGCGGCCTATTACGAAGTGCTCACCAACGGCGGCGAAGTGCCCACCCTGGTGTTTTACGACACCCAGACCGCCCCCATCACCGAGATATACCAGCAGGCAGTTGCCGCTGGTGCCGATATGATCCTGGGTCCGCTGCGCCGCGACCAGCTCTCCACCCTGCTGGCCCAACCTGTGCTGCCGATCCCGGTGCTGGGTCTCAACTATGTGGAAGACAGTGTCACTGGCCACGACAATGTCTATCAATTTGGCCTGTCCATTCGCGACGAAGCCGCCCAGATTGCCGAGCGGGCGTGGCTTGCCGGCCACCGGTCGGTGCTGGCCATCACCCCAGAGACAGGATGGGGAAACGGCGCCCTGGAGGCCTTTCGGGACAGCTGGCACCAGCGGGGAGGCAGGGTCACCGCCACCATTACCTACGCCACCGCCACCAATGACTACACGCCCCTGCTGGAGCCCGCCTTCCTGGTCAAGCACAGCAGGGAACGGGCCCAGCGCTTACAAAGGCTGTTGGGCAAGAATCTGGACTTCACCCCCAGGCGGCGGGGGGATGTGGATATGATTTTCCTGATCGCCAATCCCGAGCACGGCCGTCAGATCAAACCCACCCTGGATTTTCTTTACGCCGCCGACCTGCCGGTGTTTTCCACCTCCCACATTTACAACGGTGCCCCCAATCCGGGGCAGGACCGGGATCTGGACGGCATCGTCTTCAGCGCCATGCCCTGGACCGTCAAGGCCTTCACCTCCGGCAATATCCGCCCCCGGGCCGGTCTGCCGGGCGCCTACCGCAACCTGTTTGCCATGGGTGCCGACGCCTATCGCCTGCACCAGTGGCTGGAGCTTCTCAAGTCCCTGCCCAACACCCAGATTCACGGCTACACCGGCGGCCTCGCCATGGACGGGGAGAGGCGCATCGTGCGCACCCAACCCTGGGCCATATTCCGCGACGGCCGCGCCGTTCCCGCCACCCTCATCGGCCCCCAATCCGCGGCCACCCGATGAAGCTGCCCTGGACATCGCCGACCACGGCGGAGGCTGGAGAGCGGGCGGAAGCCTATGTCGGCCGCTACCTGGAGCGCCAGGGCCTGGCACTGGTGGCGACCAACTACCGCTGCCGCCGGGGCGAGCTGGATCTGGTGGCCAGGGACGGGGAACTGCTGGTCTTTGTCGAAGTCAGACTGCGCAATCACCAACGCTTTGCCAGCGGCGCGGAGAGCGTGGACTTGCGCAAACAGCGGCGCCTGATTGCCACCGCGCAGCATTTTCTCCAGGCCAGGTTCGGCAACTCGCCGCCGGCGTGCCGCTTTGACGTGGCGGCGGTGACCATAAATCGCGGCAGCGGTGGCGGTTATCACGTAGAATGGCTCAAGGATGCTTTTCGGCCTGGATTCTAAACGGCGATGGAACAACGGGTAATAGAATTTTTCAACGGCAATATCGAAGCCACGATGAACGCGGGGGAGTCACTGCTCCTGCCCATTACCGAGAGTGCGGCGCTGATTGTCGAGGCCCTATTGCAGGGGGTCAGGGTGTTCACCTGCGGCAACGGTATTTCTGCCGCGCTGGCCTCCAGTCTCAGCTTTATCCTGCTCAACCAGTACCGGATCGAGCGCCCGGGGTTTGCCAGCTTCTGCCTTTCCGGCGACGGCGTAACCAGCACCGGCCTCACCCAACAGGCCAATTTTGCCGAGCTCTACCGCAGACAGCTCCGCGCCCTGGCCCAGGGCGGGGATATCCTGGTGCTGTTCAGCGCCAACACCAATGCTGGCAACCTGGTGCAGGCGGTGCAGACCGCCCACGAAAAGGACATGACCGTCATCGCCTTTACCGGCTCCGGAGACGGCAATATTTCGGCACTGCTCACCGGCAGCGATGTTGAACTGCGGGTGGATCACCAGGACCCCTTTCGCATCCACAGCGTGCATATGTTGTCCCAGTTCTGCATCTGCGACCTGATCGAACACCAGCTATTTGGAGGCTAACCCCTTGGCACACACTATTCTTGCCCCAATTATCGCTCTGACCCTGATAGCCGGATGCACCAATATAGTGCACACCGTCAAGGACGAGCCCATCCAACCGGACCCCTACAAAACCTCCCTCGGCACCAGCATCGACGACTTCCAGATCGCCACTGCGGTGGGAGTCAACATTAAAAAGCAGCACCCGCTGCTGGACAGTGCCCACGTCAATGTTCACAGCTACAACGGCGTGGTGCTGTTAACCGGCGAGGTGCCCAACGGGGAGATGCGCACCCTGGCGGGGGATACCGCCCGCAACTTTCGCGGTGTGCGCCAGGTTCACAACGAGCTGCAGATTCAGGGGGTCAGCTCGCTGCTGTCCCGCAGCAATGACACCTGGCTGACCACCAAGGTGAAGAGCAAGCTGGTGGCGGATGAAACCATAGACTCGGGCAAGATCAAGGTGATTACCGAGAACGGCGTGGTCTACCTGATGGGTGTGGTGTCCCAGGCCATCGGCAACAAGGCCGCCAATGCCGCCAGCACCACCAAGGGGGTGCGCAAGGTGGTCAAGGTCTTCGAATACCCGGAGATGTAGCCCCGGATCTGCCACCTGTATCCCCGAGCAACCCTCAGCCCCCGCCAGCTGGGCGCGCCAGACGGCGGGCGATGACCCTGTAGACGTCGGCACTGTAGCCCAGGCCGATATGGGAGGAGTCCACCTCGACATGGTCCACATGGTGGTGAACCTGATCGATACAGGCCTGCCAGGCGACAATTCCGTCCCGGCGGCTGTAGATGGCGGTGACCGGCACCCTGATTTTTGGCAATCCCTGCTGGTGGCGGGCAAGATGATTCTCGATGGCATCGAGATCCACTCCCGACTGGCGCATCCGGGCGGCAAAGGCGGTGTACTTGGGGCCACCGGTAACCGGCGAACCCAGGGTGATCACCTGGCGAATCAGCCGCGGCTGATCCCTTGCCAGCTCCCGGGCAAACACCCCACCCATACTCCAGCCCACCAGCGAGACACCGCCCTCTCCTTCCTCCGCCAGCTGGCGAATACCCGCCAGCAAGCCCCTGGCATGGACCTCGAAACTGCCGCTGTTGGCGCCCTGCTGCCAACCCCTCACCCGGTAGCCCAGTCTCTTCAAGTAGCGGCGCAGCAGGGCCGTGGAGCTGTCGGACTGGCCATAACCCGGCACCACCAGCACTGGGTGGCCGTCGCCCCGGGGTTGGCTAAGCAGGCGCCAGGAGTGAAGGGCCAGGCCACTCAACTGGTGGGCAGTGCGGGCTTCGAAGGCCAGGGCCTGGACCAGGGTTCTGCCGGCACCCGGGAGGGTGGCTGCCGCTTCGCGGCGAATCTCAGTCATGTTTCTTCTCGACATCTGTACCTTCCGTCACTATCACTCGAAAGAGCGGCTTTTGGCAGCTCTGGGGGCGAAATTGTTGCAATCCCCACCATAGTGATTGCCTATTGACCAGAGCAAACCGACAGCGTCGAGCCCCTTGCCGGGCTGCTAGTTTAGTGCACCGTTCTGTTTGGAACTTAAGGCTGGGTGTGTGTTTCGTCGCGGGTCGCAATTATCATTTCTTCCAGACTTGTCTCTCAGGTAGAAAGTGCTCCACAACACGCCAAAGCGGGTATTCCTGGTCAGAACACGCCGTAAACCCGTCCCTGGGGGCTCGACGGCGGCGTCCCTGCCGCCGACGGTTCTGCCCAGGAATACCCGCTTTGGCTCGCAGGCGTGCCAGCCGAGAGAAAATAGGTTGTCGCGATGCGTGTCGATAAGAACCGTTAATTTCGACGCAGTACATTAGAACGTCGACAGGCCAGTGCCCTCCATCACCCGGTAGCGCCAATAGCGCCACGGCGACGGGTCGGCATAGGCCTGGTAGGGCAGGCTGAGGTCGCGGGACCCGGCGGCGCCCAGGCCCCAGTAGGCGTCGAAATTGGCGGCAATTGCCCGGCTCAGCGCGGTTTCACTGCCGCCCCATACCCGGATATTGGTTTCCAGATTGAAGTCATCCAGGTTGCGGCGGGTCAAGTTCGCCGAGCCCAGCAAAAACTGCCAAGCCCCCTGCGGATCTCGGCGGATCAACACCTTGCTGTGGCACTGCTCGCCATGGGTGTTGCACCAGCGCACCGGGATCCCCGCCCGGTGCAGCTCCAGGGCCACCTGGCGGTTGGGGATGCCGTTTTTCTTCCGCCCGAAGGCATCCTTGTTGGCATCCAGCAGCACCCGCACCCCTACCCCACGGCGGTGGGCACGCTTGAAGGCTGCCACCACCTCCCGGTGGGACAGATAAAACATGGACAGATCGAGGCGACTGCCGGCGGGTGCGCCGTCGATCATCGCCAACACGGCGGTGCGGATTTTTCCCTCGCTGAGAATCTGACCCTGCTCGGGGCTCTCTGTGGCTGGCGGCGGTCCCGGGCTCAGGGCAGGCAACTCGACCTTCACGCCGGCCATGGCCAGCACCGCCAGCTCCGACTGCAACAGCTCGAGGACGGCGGGACCGGCAAAACTGAGGCCGATATTGCTGTGCCGGCTGCTGCCGGCGTGGGGGTTGGCGGAGGTGATCAACCCCCGTAGCCCCTCCCCCTCGTCCACCACCAGGGTCTTGCGGTGGTTGGCCTTGAAGTTGAGCAGGCTGAGGTAGCTGCGCAGGGTGACTTGGTCACTGCCAATAAAGCTGGGCAACCAGCCGCCATCGGCAGAGTTGCCCAGCCATTGGCAGCACAGGCGCCAGGGACCAGACCACAGGGGATTGGAGTCCCGCAGCGGGGACAGGGGGGTTTCCACCACCGCGATACCCGCCTCCCGCAACTGATCAAAATGCACTGAGGGAGTGCCACCGTAGAGGGTGTTGAAGGGGTCACTGATGACCACGATGGCGATATTTTCCAAGGCCTGCTTGCGGGCCACCAAAGCCTGGGTAAGCTGCTGGGCCAGGGGCCGATAGTCGCCCCCCGGGGGAGCGCTGTCGTTGAACAGGAACATATCCACCACCACCAGCTGGCGGGCCTGGCCGATCAGGCGCAGGACCTCGTCGAAGATCTCGTGGTCCAGCTGCTGCTCGCCACTGGCATCCTGCCAGGTGACATCGTGCAACACTCTGGCGGACCACAGGGGATGCACCTGGCCGCGGAAGCTGAGTCCGGGGGGCAGGGGCTTCAGCAGTTGCCAGGTGGCGGTGGCGGCGACCACCACCAACAACAGTAGAACAATGGACACTTTCACATCGAGCACTCTATGCAGCCTGCCATTACGGTCGATCGGGTTGTCCTGAGCCGCAGGGCAAGCACAGGGATCCTGAGCCCTATGCCAGGGCGGCCACCTTGATCTGGTTTTTGCCCTGTTGCTTGGCCTCATACATGGCGCTGTCCGCGGCGCTGAGAATTTGGGGAACGCTGTAGTTGCCCTGACGCTGGTGGCAGTGACACACCCCCATGGAGAGGGTCACCGGCCACTGCTTGGCCTGCATCTCGGCAACAATAATACCGCGCACCCGCTCCAGCACATGGAGGGCATCTTCCAGGGTGGCGCCGGGATGAATGCTGGCAAACTCGTCACCGCCGATGCGGGCGACAAAATCACTGCCGCGACAGCCGGAGCGGATCAGGTTGGCGATCTCCTGCAACACTTGGTCGCCAATGTGGTGACCGTGGCTGTCGTTGATCTGCTTGAAATTGTCGAGATCGATAAAGCACACCGCAAACTGCCAGCCATAGGCCTTCAGCTCGACGATATCCTGCTCCAGTTCCTGAGTGAAGGCCCGGCGATTGCCGAGCCCGGTGAGATGGTCTGTCAACGCCAGGGCGCGCTCTTGGGCCAATTCCCACCGGATTTTGTCCTCCGTTTTTTTGGCCCGGGTAGCGTCCCGCACGAAGGCGATGGCGTAGGGCTGGCCGTCGAGGACCACATGGCTGAGCTTGATATCCACATGAAAGTTTTCGCCGGATTTGCGCTGTCCCAGAAACTGGAAGCCGCGGCCCATCTCACGGTTTTCGCCCTTGACAAAAAAGCCCCCGACATGGCCCCGGTGCGCCCCCCGGGCGGCCTCGGGCAGGAGGCTGTCCAGGTGGGCTCCGAGGAGCTCCTTGCGCCGATAACCGAACATCTCGGCAAACAGGGTATTGACCAGGACAATGGTGCCGGCGGCGTCGACCACCAGCGCGGCGTCGGGGATTATCTCGATCAGTTCGGAGAGTGTCTTGTCGGTATTCATGGAAAATGGCATTACAGTATCTATCCCCTGCGGCCTGCCAGGACACTATACAGGTGGCGAGCGCAACAGTCCGGCAATCTCCTCGGCGGGGACTGGCTTGCTGAAATAGTAGCCCTGGTATTCGTCGCAGCCGTGATTGCGCAAAAACTCCCACTGCTCGCGGGTTTCCACGCCTTCGGCGACGGTTCTGAAACCCAGCCCCCGGGCGATGCCGATAATGGCCAGCACTATGGCCTGGTCTTCGGCATCGTCCGCCAGGCCGTTGACAAAGGACTTGTCGATTTTGAGTCTGTTTACCGGATAGCGCTTGAGGTAGCTGAGGGAGGAGTAACCCGTGCCAAAGTCGTCGATAGCCAAACTGACACCCATGGCCTGCAGTTGGCGCAGGGTCGCCAGGGTGCGGCTGGAATGCTCCATGGCGATACCCTCGGTGAGTTCCAGCTCGAGCATGGCATGGGACAGTTTGTTGTCCCGCAGGATGGTCGCCACCAGCTCGCAGAAATTGGTTTTGTACAGCTGCACCACCGAGAGGTTGACGGCCACCGAGGCCACCGCCAGCCCCTCCGCCTGCCAGGCGGCCTGCTGGGCGGCGGCGGTCTGCAGCACCCAGGTGCCGATGTCGGCAATCAAGCCGCTCTCTTCCGCCACCGGGATAAAGCGCGCGGGGGGGATCAAGCCCTTTGTCGGGTGCTGCCAGCGCACCAGGGCCTCGACCCCGGTAATCAGGCCGGTGTTCATATCCACCTGGGGCTGATAGTGCAACACCAGTTGCCGCCGCTGCAGCGCCTCCCGCAGCTCACTTTCCACCAGCAGGGTTTCCTTGGCCCGGGCCAGCATGTGTTCGGCAAACACCTCGATCCTGTTGCGGCCCTTGAGCTTGGCCTGGGCGAGTGCGGCGTCGGCGGACTGGGTCAACTCCTCGAGGTTGCGCCCGTGCTCCGGAAAAAAGGCCACCCCGATACTGGCGGTAAGTGCCAGGCGCCGCCCCTCGATGGTTAGGGGACCGGCGATTATCTCCAACACCTGCTCGGCACTCTGGAAGACCTGAGCCTGGGGGACACCGGGTAACAAGAGGAAAAATTCATCGCCGCCAACCCTGCTGAGGGTGGCATCCAGGTGCAGGTAGGCGGTGAGACGCTGGGACAACGCCTTGATCACCCGGTCCCCCACGCTGTGGCCGAGGGAGTCGTTGATGATCTTGAAGCGGTCGAGATCCAGATAGAGCAGCGCCACCGGGCCATCCACCGCCTTGGCCGCGGTGATGGCGATTTTGGCCCGCTCCTGCAACAGCACCCGGTTGGGAAGGCCGGTGAGCACATCGTAGTTGCTCAGGTAACGGATCCTGTCCTGGCTGGCTTTCTTGTCGCTGATATCCGTGGAGATGCCACACAGGGCGTAAATGTCGCCATGGGCATCCCGCAGGGGAATCTTTACCGACCAGAAGGTCTTGGTGACTCCGGTGGCCTTGACGGTGTCGACTTCCTCCTCGGTGACAACCTCCCCGCCCTCGAGTACCCGCCGGTCGTTGGCCCTGACCCTGGCCACCGTGTGCTCATCGAAGAAGCTGGTGTCGTCACAGCCGAGGACTTCGTCCCTGGTCATTCCCCACAACTCCAGCACCTGGCGGTTGACATAGGTGTAGCAGCCCCTGGTGTCCTTGAGGTAGATGCAGGCACCCACATTGTCCATGATGGCGGACAACCTGGCTTCGCTCTCCGCCAGGGCCCGCTCGTAGGCCAGGCGCTGGGCTTCCCGGTCAAAGTTGTCCAGGGCAAAGCCGATGTCTGAGCTCATCTCCCGGAGCAGGGTAATGACGTCACCGTCGAAAGCACCAACTTTGCCGTGGTAGACATTGAGCACGGCAAACGGCTCGCCGTTGCGCTGTATCGGGAAGGCCGCCCCCGCCTTCCAGCCGTAGCGACTGGCCTTACTGTGCCAGGGTGCAGTGGTGGTGTCGTGGAGATAATCGTTGACAATCACATGGTGGTTTTGCCGCACTGCGCTGCCGGTGGGCCCCCTGCCCTCCGGCACATCCTCCCGGGATGAAACCGTCACCTGGGTGAGGTAATCCACCCCTTCGCCGTGACTGGCCACCGGGACGATGCGCCCGGTTGCAGGCTCCAGCCGCCCAATCCAGGCCATTTTCATCTCCCCGTAGTCCACCGCCATGCGACACACCAGGGGGAACAGATCGGCCTCTCGATCCATTCTGACAATGGCCTGGTTGACTTCGCTGAGGGCGTGGTAGAGGTGGCTCAGACGGGCCGCCCGGCGCTCACTCTGATCGCGGCCCCGGGCGATGGTGAACACCAGCAGCGCCAGCGCCAGACTGAGGGAGCCGCCGGTGAGGGGAATCAGAGAAGATCGTCCCACCAGCGCCGCGCTGGCCCGGAATTCGGGGGTGCTGCTGAAGTCCAGGGTCCACTCCCGGGTGCCGACGCTGATCCTGTGGGCCACCTGCAACTCCCCCTCCTCAGCCCGCTGGCGGTGGGGAATACGATCCGAATGATAGAGCTGGCCCGTCGCCCCCGGGGTGTCGGCGTCGCAAATTTCAATATCGATCCTGGGATTGATCTGATCCGCCAACCCGGCCATCAGATCCCCCATGCGGAAGGGAATATCCACCCAGCCCAGCAGCGCCCGGCGGCGGTCGGCAACCGTGGTCAGCTCGACGTCGAGGGCATACACCGGCATGTACATCACGAAGGACACGGGCTCATCGCCATTGGCGTCCTGAACCAGGGCGGTGGGGCCGGTGATGACGACGTCGCCGCTATCCCGCGCCTGCTCCGCGGCCCTGCGCGCCACCGGGTTGGCGACGATGTGGAAGCCCAGAGCGGCAACGTTGATGCCGGTAAGGGGTACACTATAGACGATGGGAGCGAGATGCTCGCGCTCGCCCGACGGGTGAAGCTCATAGGGCACCGGCAGTTCCGCGCGAATCTCCTCCAGGTGCTGGCGGCGCTCACTCCCCGCCACGGGAACGACAAAGGCCACCCCCTTCACCCCTCTCAACTCCCGGGGCACCTCGAGGGCCGCGATATAGTTGGCGAACTCCCGGTAGTGGACCCGCTCGGAGCCCCGAAAAAACCCCTGAATTCCCCGCATTACCGTCTGATAGGTCTCCAGCTGATCGACGATACTGGCTGCCACCCGCTCGCTTTCGCTGCGAAAGAGTATGTCGAGCGCGGCTTGCTCCTGGCGGTGGGTCTGGCTCCAGTACACCAGGGTGAAGCCGCTACCGCTGACAAACACGAAAGCGGCCAGCAACCAAGGCAAAAACCGGTTCAAGGCGTGCCTGGAAGGGGTTTTCATAGGGCGGACCTCATGTCCATAAGCGGGCGTACAGCGGCCGAGGATGACTACATTCAAGCACCCTTTTCCTTGCCTGGCAATCTATACAAGGGGTGGACGGTGCAAACCTGGATCTGCGCAGGGGACGGGCTTTCGCCGACTGTTTCAACGCTGCTGATTGGCGTTAACATGGCGTGGGGGTGGGAGATGGAGATGGCTCTGACTCTGTAGCGGGAAGGACTCAAGCCTTGACAAGGCCTGCCGATTCGCTCCCCCCGAGACCCGGCAGCCCAACAACGATCATTGAAGGATATCCACTTGACCAGCGACAGTCACCAAAGCCAAGACCCCACACCGCCCGCCAGGCAACCCTACGGCTTGTGGCGCACCATGATCATCGTGCTGTCGGGACACCTCGGCGTCCGGCCGGCCCACAAGCGGAAGGAGGATTTCGAGCGCGCCAACGGCGTTCACGTGTTCGCCGTTGCGGTGCTGTATTTCGCGCTGGTGATCGCCGGCTTGATCATTCTGGTCAATGTGGTGGCGGGTTGAGCCCCGCCCTGGCGCAAATCCTGGCGCCGCCCCCGGGAGCGGAGCCAGGGCACCGCTGTCAGCGATCGATCACCAATTCGCCGTTTGCGACGGGGATTTGCCGGCCGGGATCGTAGTCCAGCCTTACCTGACCCTCCTCATCCCCCAGGAGATAGGAGACCTCATAGCCACGCACCTCTTCCCGGCTGTCGTAGACGGTTTCGCAGCGGGTTTCGTAGCTGGTTACCGTATTCTTGTTTTGCATGTTTTCCTGGGTTTTCTTGCCGGCGTAGCCACCTGCCGCAGCGCCTGCGACCGTGGCCACCTTCTTGCCCGAACCGCCGCCAACCTGGTTGCCGAGGGCTCCGCCGATCAGGGCGCCGGCCACGGTACCCACAAGCTGGTGCTCGTCCTTCACCGGAGCCTGGTGGGTTACCGCAACCTGTTCACACTGCTCGCGGGGGGTGCTGATGGTTTCGGTGATCGGCTTGACCGCCAACACCTCAGCAAAGGTGGGCTCTGGCGGGGCCTTGTCCTTGAAGCTGTAGTTGGCCACCACCGCCCCCGCGGACGCAATGACGACACCGATGACAACACCTGCGACTGTGGATTTATTCATGACTGTCTCCTGACTTGACGTTGGCAGTCGCCCGTCACCTGGGTGACCAGCGACCGATAACCAATACTCTTATAACGCCCCGTGGTGGATCTCGTTGACAACACTCAGAGCGGCGGGGGGCTGCGGGTTTCAGGCGCCTTACCCCGAGGCAGCCAATCTACTCCCATAATGGATCAAATGTAAGCATTTCCGGCAATCGGGCCTTTAACGTCGCGGTTTGGACTCACCTCGGGGATGGCCTGCGCCCCCCGGCGGTGGGCTGCGGCATTGAATAATCCGCGCCCTTGGACCAGACTCAATGCCAGACACCACGGGAGGTGGCCGCCAGTGAACGAGGACATCTACAAGGGCCCGGAGCGCCGCAAGGAGGTGCGCCGGGTGAAGTACGACCAACGGGAGGAAATCCGCTTTGAACCCGGCAAAAAGGACCGCCGCCAAAATCCGGGGCGACGCTCAGGGGACCGCAAGAACATGTTGTGGCGTGGTTATGACACCTGACAACCCGCTACGACACCTCGGCGTCATCGTTGCGCACCAGCAAGGTGCCAAAATTTGAGCCGTCAAACAGGCGCATAAAGGTGCGCGGCAACAGCGCGAAACCGTGGTGGATGTCGTCTCGGGTGACCAACAGCCCCCGCTCCCGCCACTGCCGCAGATCCGCCATCGCCTTGTTCAGCTGATCCGGGTAGTCAAAGGCCAGAAACCCCTGCAGCTTCAGCCGCCAGTAGATAACCCGCATCATATTGCGCGGCCCCGGAGCCAGGGCATTGCCTTCGTCGTAGCTGGAAATCTGGCCGCAGAGGGCAATCCGGCCGAAGCGAGCCATGTTTTCAATCACCGCGTCCAGGGTCTCGCCACCCACATTGTCAAAGAAGACATTGACGCCCTCGGGACACAAGGCTTTGAGACGGTCCTCGATGGACTCCACCTTGTAGTCGATGACCCCGTCCAGTTTGCAGTCATCCAGCAGCCACTGGCATTTCTTGGCACCTCCGGCGATGCCTATCACCCGGCAGCCCGCGATCTTGCCGATTTGTGCAGCCACAGCGCCGGTGGAGCCCGCAGCCCCGGACACCACCAGGGTCTCCCCCGCCTTGGGCTCGCCCACCTTGAGAAGGCCGAAATAGGCGGTGATACTGTTCACGCCGTACACCCCCTGAAAATCCACTACCGAAATACCGTCCGGCTTTTTGAACAGTGGATCGGCCTTGGCCGGGGGCCTGATTACCGCGTAATCCTGCCAGCCGGTGGAGGCGGAAACCACTGTGCCCACGGGATAATCCCGGTTGGCGGAGGCAATCACCTGGGCCGCGGACGACCCGGTAACCGGTTTGCCAATGGCCATCGGCGGGGCGATCTGGCTGGTTTCCTTCATCCAAGTCCGCATCGCCGGAGTACAGCGAAACAGCAGACTCTTTACCAGCAGCTCGCCGGGCTTGAGCTCGGGCATGGCCATGGCCTGTTCGCGGTATTCAAAGTCCTCGGGCACAATGTGGCCCCCGGGACGCCTGGCCAATAGCCACTGTCGATTGAGCAAGGTCATGGACTTCCTTATAGAACGGGTTGTGTGGTTGAGGTGGTCCCGCGGCCGGGCCGATACATGGGAAACAGCGGCGGCGCGTCCCCCTCCTGAATCTCCCCCAGGAGCTCAAAGCCGAACTTCTGGTAGAAGGGTATGTTTACCGAGTTTGAGGAGTGAAGGTAGGTTGACAGGCCCCGCTTGTCAAATTCAGCGA
>CAZWUP010000039.1:0-9411 GCA_964637045.1 uncultured Porticoccaceae bacterium
CCACAGGCCGCCCTGGCGACCCTCGGCGGCGGTGACGATGTTGTCCCGCTGCAACACCCGGCCCGCCCCACGCAGCACATTGCGGCCCACCCCGTAGCGCTCGGTCAGGGTTTTTTCAGGGGCCAGGGGGTGCCCGGGGGCAAGTCCCAGGCGGATAATATCGAGCTGGATCTGCAGGGCAAGAATGTCGACCCGGCGGAAGGTGCGATCCGATGGGTAGGTGTTGAGGATCAGTTCGGCGATGGCCCTGGTGTCGCCGATCGAGGAGCCCAGGTCAAAGTGGCGGCCGCCGCCGGGGGATTCGGCGAAGAGGTCGAGAATGACTTCGCAGGCTTCCCCCGAGGCCTTGATGGCGCCGTAGAGGTCGGCGGCGACGACCCTGGTGAACTGCGTGCGGCGCATCTCCCCCATGCGCCGGGCGTTGGGGCTCTGGGTCAGGCCTCGCAGGGGGCGACTGCCCAGGCAGATCCCGTGACCGTAAGTGAGCTGGGACAGTACCGAGCCGAAGATCTGCACCAGGCGATTGCCCGAAAGCTTGAGGATCTGCCGGTACAAACGGGTGGATACCTCCAGGCCGCCGAGATCATCCAGGGCTGCCATGTCGGCGTGAAAGGCGCGGGCGGCGGCCAGCGCCTGGGGATCCAGGTTGGCGCTGCCGAGGCGGCAGGCCAGGCCGTCAATCAATTGGCGGACGCTGAGCAATCCGTTGGCCTCGATACCGGAAAACAGCAGGTAATTGCGCAGTGTGGTGGCCACCACACTCTCCGCCGGCTCCGCTACCACCAGCCCGCCGCCGCGGCCGCGGCGCATCTGGGTCAGGCCGTCCCGCTCGGTGATGGCCAGCGCCTCCCGCAGCACCCAGCGACTGACGCCAAAGCGCTCCACCAGCTGCTCCTCGTTGCCCAGGGGCTGGCCAACGCGCCAGCCGCCGGCGATGATTTCCTGTTCCAGCTCCGTGGCGATGCGATTGGCCAGGGTGTCGGGGGCGCTGTGGGGCCTGTTGTCGGCGGCGTTCTGCGGCATCGGGAGCGTTGTCGGTTGTCAGCGTTCCGAGTTGTGGCCAGCGGCAGGTGGGGGCGGTGTTTTATTGTGGTCCACCAGCAGGTTGGCCGCGCCGCCGCTGGTGCTCAGGGTGGCGCCACCGTCTATGGTGATGCTCTCGCCAGTTATGTAGGCCGAGTGTTGCGACGCCAGGAACAGGGCGACGTGGGCAATCTCCTCGGCGGTGCCGGGGCGGGGTACCGGCAGGGTGCTGGCAAAGCCGGCAAGGGCTTTCTCGTCCATGCCGGCCTTGACCCGGGCGCTGGCAATCAGGCCAGGTTCGATGCCGTTGACGGTGATATTGTCCCGCGCCAGGTCCAGGGCGGCGCCGCGGATCAGGGCCTCCAGGCCGGCCTTGGCGACGCCGTAGGCGGTGCGGCCAGGGACAATGGTCTTGGGCCCGCAGATGGAGGAGATAAAAATCAGTCGGCCGCCGTCGGCGGCCTTGGCCAGGTGGGGGGCCGCGGCGCGGATCAGCCAGAAGGAAGCCTTGATCATGCTGCCGATGCCGAGCTCGATGGCCTCTTCCGACACGCTGAGCACAGTGCCGTGGGGAATGTCGGCGGCGGAGTGAACGACGATGTCCAGGCGCCCGTAGCGGTCCACGGTGTCCGCTACCAGTTCTTCGATACGGGCCTTGTCGTTGACGTCGATCTGGAAAATGGCGGCCTTGCCGCCGCGGGCGGTGATGGCGGCCAGGGCCTCGTCGGCATAGGAAAGGGTGCGGGTGGCAATAACCACGGTGGCGCCATGGTCGGCAAAGGCCTCGGCTATCCCGCGGCCGATGCCGCGCCCGGCGCCGGTGACGATGACCACCTTGTTGGCGAAGGATTCGTTCATGAGTGTTCTCGGTGTTGGCTATTGATTGTGGCTGAGGCCGGCGCCCCGGCCACTCGGGGGAAGCGATATACGAATTGTATATATTTTCTGATCCGTGTCCAGGCCAGTGAAGTTCAGTCTGAATCCCCGGTATATTTCGCAATAGAGTAAAATTTAAAGAGTCTCTAATTAATTCGGTCAGCTGCCGCTGGTGCGCGGATAAGTAATTCAATATGCAGATTTATCGATGTTTTTTCGGGTTTCTGCGGCGCTGCACGGCACCCAATGGCAATCGATCAGCGGTGCCTCGAGGGATTGCTGGGAAAATGTCCGGCGGATTTTTTTGGCTATGGACACATACAGGATATATATTTAATATCCTGGTTTGATTCTGCCCCCGTTTGGCCGCATCGATGGCAAAGGGCCGGACAGTTTGTGCCGGCCAGTCGCCGCTGGAATAGCGCCCGGTGAAAGGAGTGGCGCCGGGTCGCAAGGCAGTCCTGGCGACAGAGTCGGGGCCTCCAGCTGTTGTCGCTGGGGACGGAGGCGATCACCCATAACAACAACCACGCTGTTCAGGATATTCCCATGCATATAGGTCTCAGCAGACCCATGGCGCCTCCCTATCCCATCCCCGACGTGGATGCCGCCCTGGTGGCCCAGTACGCCGAGGAGCTGGGCTTTGAATCCATCCTCTACGGCGAACACCCCATCACTCCCCTGGAGGACGACAGCCGCAACGCGGTGCACACCGAGGGCGTGCCCTGCTTTCAGGAAACCATAGTGGCCCTGTCCAGGGTCTCCGCCATGACCCACACCATTCGCTTTGGCTTTGGCGTGTGCCTGGTGGTGGAGCACAACCCGGTGCGCCTCGCCAAGCAGTTGGCCGGTATCGACTATTACAGCGGCGGACGCTTGCTGGTGGGCATAGGCACCGGCTGGAGCCGGCTGGAAGTGGAGGTCATGGGGGGCAGGTTCGACCGCCGCTGGGCGCGTACCGCCGAGGCGGTAACCCTGATGCGCCAGCTGTGGACCCAGGAGCGGGTGGCGTTTGACGGCGAGTTCAATCAGGTGCCGCCGGTGCTGTGCTTTCCCCAGCCTGCGCAAAAGCCCGGGCCGCCGATCCTCCTGGGGGCCAACAGCGACAGCGTGTTCCAGCGCATTGCCGCCTACGGCGACGGCTGGATGCCCGCCCTGGTCACCCCCGAGCTGATCGCCGACGGCCCGCAGTTTATCCGTGCCGGGCGGGACAAAATCCTCCACCTGGCGGAGCAGGCGGGGCGGGAGATGACCACCGTTCCCATCACCTGCATTCTCCACGGCAAGGTGGACCGGGACACCCTCAAACGCTTTGCCGACAGCGGCCTGCTGGAGCGGGTCAATATCATGATTCCCTACTTTCAGACCCTGGCCGAGATGCGGGAGCGCCTGGCCTGGATGGCGGAGCAGTATCTGTAACCAACACTAACCGGGAGCCACCACTATGTCAGCTCAAGAGCAACCCTTTATCCCCGACAACTTGCTTGTGGACAAAGTCATTATCATCACCGGCGCCAGCCAGGGTATCGGCCGGGTGGCCGCCCACGGCTTTGCCCGGGCCGGCGCCAGCGTGGTGCTCATCGCCCGCCGCGGCGAGTTGGTGGAGTCGCTGGCGGGGGAAATCGCCGCCGCCGGTGGCAGGGCCACAGGTTTCGCCTGCGACGTCACCGATGAGGCCAGTGTCAAGGCCATGGTGGACCGCGCGGTGGCCGCCTATGGCCGCGTCGACGGCCTGTTCAACAACGCCGGTATCGACAAGGGGCCGGCCAAGCTGGCGGACTACCCCTACGAGGACTGGAAGGCCATCCACGATGTCAAAATCAACGGCACCTTTCTGTGCATGAAGTACGCCATTCCGGTGATGATCGCCCAGGGCGGCGGCGCCATCGTCAACCACGGCTCCTGCACCGCCGACCACGCCCCGGCCATGTACCCCTTTGCGGCGTCGTCCCAGGCGGCGATTCCCGGGATGACCAGGGCGGCGGCGGTGGCCTACGCCAAGGACAAGGTGCGCATCAATATGATCGCCACCGGACTGATCCTGACCCCGGAGCGGGTCGACGGCAGCTACGCCGACTACGCCGACCTGCTCAACGCCTACGCCCCCATCGGCAGGCCGGGCAAGGCCGAGGAAATCGCCCAGATCGCCGCCTGGCTGCTGTCCGACTACTGCACCTATATGGTGGGTTCAGTGGTCACCGTGGACGGCGGCCACAATGCCGGCGAGGCGGCGTGATGACCGGGAGATGCTGGAAGGGAGACGGGAGACATCTCCCATCTCCCGTCCAACATCTCCCCCGATGAACATTCACGAGGATAACGACAATGACCATGAAAGTAGGTGACCTGGAGATCTTCCAGGTATACGACGGCCAGATGGTGTATGCGGAACCCCCCGGCTTTCCAGCCAAGGACAGCCCGGAGTTCGAGGCCCACAAGGACTACATCACCGCGGACGGCCGCTACCTGGCGGACCTGGGGGGCTACCTGATTCGCACCGGCGATCGTCTGGTGCTGCTGGACGCGGGCCTGGGTCCGGCGGACCAGCACCGCCATGACTGCGGCGCCCAGGGCTGCTCCCACGGCGAATACCGGCCCGGGGAAAACACCGAGGGGCTGGCCCAGTACGCGGAATTCTGGCGCAGTTGCGGCAACGACGAGGAGCGCATCCAGCAGCACCTGCAGGCACTCAAAAAGCAGAGCGTCGACTATGGCTATCTCGCGGACAGCCTGAAGCGGCTGGGGGTGGACCCGGCGGACATCACCGACGTGGTGCCGTCCCACCTGCACCCGGACCACATGGGCTGGTGTAGCCACCGGGGCCGGTCATTCTTCCCCAATGCGGATATCTGGGCCCATCAGGCGGATGTGGACCATTTCATCGTCAACAACCCCAATGAAACCGTGTTCAAGGTAATGCTGGGGGTGGAGTCCACCCGGGAGCGCATGAGCCCGGTGCTCAACCAGCTCAGGGTGTGGGACAAGGATTTCACCCTGGCCCCGGGGATCGACCTGCGCTGGACGCCGGGCCACACTCCCGGCAGCAGCATTGCGGTGATTTCCTCCCAGGGCCAGCGCGCGATGTTGCTCGGCGATGTCATCCACTGCCCGTTGGAGCTGACCAGCAGCGACTTCTCCATCATGGCGGATCTCGACCCGGAGCTGGCCCACAAATCCAAGGAGCTGATTGCCCGGGAGATCGAGAACAGCGATATCCATGTCGCCTCCAGCCACTTCCCCGGCCTGCGTTTTGGCCGCCTGCTGGCGGGGGAGGGCAAGAAGTACTGGAGCTGGTCCCAGACCCCGGCCGAGGGGGCAAGCACGGGGGGCGAGCCATGAAAATCGGCCTCAATCTGGTACCCGTCAGCCTCGACAAGCTGGCGGAAGCGGCGCGGGTCAGCGAGGAGCTGGGCTTCGAGTCCGGCTGGATCGGCGAGCATATCGTGCTGCCCATGAAGCCCAGGGTGCCCTATCCCTACGGCGAGGCCAGCTTCCGCCCCGATACCCCGTTTCTCGAGCCCTTTGTCGCCCTGGCCCATCTCGCCACGGTGACCGAGAAACTGCGTCTCGGCACCGGCATCTGCATCCTGCCGGGACGCCAGTTTTTTGCCTCTGCGCGGGCCATCACCACCCTGGACAACATTTCAGGCGGCCGCCTCGACCTGGGGGTGGGCACCGGGTGGTCCGAGGACGAATTTGAACTGCTGGGGGCGGACTTTCACCAGCGGGGGGCGGTGATGGATGAGTTTCTCGACGCCCTGGATGCCCTGTGGCAGCAGCGGCACCCCAGCTTTCACGGCAAATACCTCGATTTCGACAACCTGGGTTTTGCTCCCAAGCCGGTGCAAAAACCCAGGGTGCCGGTCCATGTGGGCGGCTTCGCCCCGGCCGCCCTGCGCCGTGCGGCAGTTCGCGGCGACGGTTGGTACGGCTCTGCCGGGTCCCCGGAAGAGGCCCGCAACAGCATCGACACCATCAACAACCTGCTGCGGGAGCAGGGTCGGGATCCGGCGGACTTCGAGCACACCATTATGGTCTGGTCGCCGCCGGACAGCGCCACCGTGGCGGCCTATGGCGAGGCCGGTGCCCAGCGCCTGATCGCAACCCCCTTCAGCTACCCAAAATACGAGGCCGACCCCATCGCCAGGATCAGGGATTTTGCCCGGTACTGTGGGCTGCAAAAGCCTGGCTAGCTGGGGGGGTGGCGGGACGCTGAGTTGCACGTTGCACGTTGCACGTTGCACGAGGGTGCCACCTGCGACAACGGCACCGTGACAAGGTACCTCCGCGCGGAGGATCGGTTGCCGGTGGCGTTGCTGCTGTTGCGTGCAACGTCATTGCTGTCCCGCAGTTTTTCGGGTAACTAGTGCTGTTTCAATTTGATAATGACGGGTTGCGCTTGTGTAGGATGGGTGGAGCGCAGCGATACCCATCAAGTGGGTGCGGCTGGATTCAGCCATTGTTGGGTTACGCTTCGCTCAGTGTGGCCCGCGAAGCGCAGTGGCCAAATCCGACCTACGGGAGCAATGTTTCGATACCAACAGGTTTCAACACTAGGGGTAACTATAGCGCCGCGTTGAGTTTTCCTGACGGGGCTCCAGAAATTTGTGGGACAGCAATGATAGGTGGGACAGCAGCGATGACTAGACTGAAAAACAAGCGCGTGGTGATCACCGGTGCCGGCTCCGGTATCGGTCGCGCGGCGGCCACCCGCTTTGCGGCGGAGGGGGCGGCGGTGGCCTGCCTGGATATCAACGAGAGCGGCGCCGAAGTCACAGCGGCGGCCATTGCCACCCAGGGTGGCCGCGCCACCGCGGTTCACTGCGACGTGGCCGACGAGGACTCCGTGGTCCGGGCCGTGGCCGCCAGCGTGGAATTCCTCGGCGGCATCGACATCTGCTGGGCCAACGCCGGCGGCGGTGCCGAGGGCAAGGCCGCCGACCTGGCCAAGGAGGTGTGGGACCGGGCGATCGCCATCAACCTTACCGGCGCCTGGCTGACCGCCAAGCACGCGCTGCCCCACCTGATTGCGTCGGGAGCGGGCTCGCTGCTGTTCACCGCCAGCACCACCGGTTACCGAGGCTCCCTGAATGTGCCCGCCATGGCGGCGTCCAAGGCGGGGGTGATGGGGCTCACCCGCGCCATTGCCATGGATTACGCCGCCGACAGGGTGCGCGCCAATGCGGTGTTGCCCGGCGGCACTTTGACGCCCACTTTGGTCAGTAAATTTGCCGAGCGCGGACAGCAGATGGGCTCCACCGGCGAAGCCCTGCTGGAGTGGGCGTCCTCCGTAACCCCCCTCGGCCGCCTGGCGGAGGTGGAGGATATTGTCAATGCCGGTCTGTTTCTGGCCAGCGACGAATCCGCCCATATCACCGGCGAGTGGCTGGCGGTGGACGGCGGTCTGTTTGTCAAATACGGATAAATAAGGAAACCTATCATGTCAATCGAAGCGGAAATATCATCCCTGCAGTCCCGCCTGATGCAGGCGGTGGACCACCAGGACAGGGCGACCTTTGCCGACTGCTGGACTGAAGATCTCGACTTCGAACTGGTGATGTTCGACGGCCAGGTGATGAAGTTGACGAGCCGGGACCAATTGCTGGACTTCGCCTGTGCCAACTGGGCTGGCCAGGCCAGCTCCCTGCGCCACCTGGTGGCGGCGGTTTGGGTGGAAGCCGAGGGCCCGGATCGGGCGGTGGCCAGGTTTTACTGCCACTATCTGAAGGTGGGAGCAGAGCCCAGTCTGGCGGGAATGGGGGAGTATCGGGATATACTGCGCCGTGGCGCGGACGGGCGCTGGCGGGTCGCGGTGCGCCGCCATGTGTTCCTGACGCCCCTCGACCACTGAGGGGATGAATTTCCAGCCACAATGGGCAGCGCCATCGGGGAGGGCCCCGGTGGCGGGAGAAGCTGGATTTGGCGCGGATTTCTTGGTGTCAGACGCGAATCGTACTTCACTTGAGGACTATACAGTGCGTTGTCGCCCGGCCTCTGTCTTGGTCCAGGTTTTTGCGACACGCCGTAAATACGTCCTGGTAGGCTCGTATGCAGCGTCCCTGCTGCATACGGTCGCAAAAACCTGGACCAAGACAGAGGCCTCACATCGCAGCAAGGTCAAGTAAGTGCCATTAGTGTCTAACTTCAGTCAATCGACAACAAAACTTCAACGGGAGTACAACCATGGGCTTTTCCCTCGACCAGTTTTTACTTGACGGCAAAGTGGCCATCGTCACCGGTGCCGGTGGCCGCGGCAATTCCATTGGCAGGGCCTATGCCCTTGGCCTGGCCAGTGCCGGTGCCAAGGTGGTGGTGGCGGACTTGAATGGCGAGGGCGCCCAGCGGGTCGCCGATGAAATCAAGACCCTGGGCAACGAGGCCATTGCGATCCAGGTGGATATCACCAGCCGGGATTCCGTGTCGGCGATGGCCGAGGCCGCCGCCGAAGCCTTTGGCGGCATCGATATTCTGGTCAATAATGCCGCCCTGATGGTGGAGGTGGTGGCCACCCGCGCCATCGATTACGACCCCGAACAGTGGCAGCGAATCCTCGACGTCAACCTCACCGGGGCCTTCAACTGCTGCCAGGTGGTGGTCCCCTATATGCGCCAGCGGGGCGGTGGCAAGATCGTCAACCAGGTATCCGCCGGGGCCTTCCCCGCCCAGTCCACCTACGGCATCACCAAACTGGCGATGGTTGGCCTGACCACCACCCTGGCCACCGAGCTGGGTCCCGAGAGCATCAATGTCAACGCCATTGCTCCCGGCGCCACCCAGAGCGATGCCGGCAAGTCCCTGACCCAGGAAGACTCCCCCTACCGCCAGATGCTGAACATGATCGTTCCCATGCGGGTGGAAGGCCAGCCGGATGAGCTGGTGGGCGCGCTGTTGCTGCTGTGTTCACCGGCGGGCAGCTGGATGACCGGCCAGGTGCTGAATGTGGACGGTGGCTGGATTATGCGTTCCTGAGCTGGCCTTGCACTTTGGGGGCTAACCCCCATGGCGTCGAACCGGGCCGGTGCCGGGATACACCGGAAAAACATTGGTTTGGAACTGGCCGGTTCGCCCGTAGGCTGGGTTGGCCCGCAGGGCGTAACCCAACCATCAGACGGCTTCCGTCCAACCCTACCCGGTGGCTTGTATCGCTTTTTTCAAACTGATTCCCCTGGGCGCCCGCTATATGCTGCTCAGCGCCCTGGCCTTTGCGGTGATGAGCGCATTCGTCAAGCTCGCCGGCCAGCAGGGTATCCCGGTGCTGGAAATCATCGCCGCGCGGGCCCTGGTATCCCTGGTGATCAGCTATCTCGATGTCAGGCGCAAGGGCATTCCGGTGTTTGGCAGCCACAGGCTATTGCTCTTTGCCAGGGGCCTGGTGGGCTTTGTCTCCCTCACCGGGGTGTTCTATTCCCTGGTGCACCTGTCTATAGCCTAAGCTTCTCTGATCCACTATCTCAACCCTCTGTTTACCTCCCTGATCGCACTGCTGTCGCTCAACGAGCGAGCCAGAGACAC
>CAZWUP010000039.1:9421-16573 GCA_964637045.1 uncultured Porticoccaceae bacterium
TGCCCATCGCCGAGGCCTCGGTGCTGCAGTACCTGCACCCCATGTTTACCGCGCTGCTGGCCCTGGTGCTGCTCAGGGAAAGGCCGACCGCCGCCACCCTGGCGTGCATCGCCCTCAGTTTCAGCGGCCTGCTGGTAATGGTGCGTCCCGGATTTCTGTTTGGCGGATTGAGCGCCTCCTACGACACGCTCGCGGTTGCTATCGCCATCGCCGGGGCCTTCGGTAGCGGCCTGGCCTATACCATTGTGCGCAGGCTGAGCAGCGTGGAGGATCCCTCGGTGATTGTGATGTATTTTCCCCTGGTCTGTCTGCCCGCCACCCTCCTGCTGGGCTGGGACGACTTTGTGATGCCCGGGGGCTGGACCTGGCTGACCCTGATCATGGTGGGCATTTTTACCCAAGTGGGGCAGGTCTCCCTGACCCGCGCCATGCAGACCGAAACCGCCAGCCGGGCGGGCAGTTTTTCCTACTCCCAGGTGCTCTTTGCCACCCTGCTGGGACTCTGGGTATTCGGCGAGATTCCCGGCCCCTGGACCCTGGCAGGGGCCTCCTTGATCATGCTCGGCACCCTGGTCAATATCCTCTGGAAACCCCGCCTGCCGCCGGTGGACAGTTGAGCCACCCAGCCCCGCCGCCGGGTTGAAGAGCCGGGGCCCTTGTCCCGGGATGCGCTTGGTCTTACGCCAGTAAACTTTTTTAGTCGCAATCCTTGACAGTATGCTGTCGCGGGTGGATTATGGTGGTCACCAGGATAATTGGCCCCGCAGTCATGTGCCGCGGCCATACTAATAAGAGGTCCAGCCCGATGATCAGTGAAACCAGCAGCGCCAAATTACTGCAAATCAGCAACCGGGACTGGTGGGCCATGCCCACCGCCGAGGTCGAGGAATTTCAACTGGCCCTGCTCAAGCAGCGCTTCGCCGCCCTCCGCGAAGGGGTGGCGACCCTGGACAAGATGGCCAAATTGCAGAAAATCCACCAGCTCGACAGCCTGGACGACGCGGTCCCCCTGCTGTTCCAGCACACCGCCTACAAGTCCTATCCCATGTCGTTTCTGGTCAAGGGCCGCTTCCAGGCCCTCACCGAGTGGCTGGACAAGTTGACGATGCACGACCTGTCGGGGGTGGACGCCAGCGGCTGCACCTCCATCGACGACTGGTTTCAACTGCTGGATGACCAGACCCCCCTGGCCATCAACCACTCCTCCGGGACCTCGGGCAAGCTGTCCATCATCCCCAGGGACAAGGAGGAGGCAGAGCACTTCGCCACCTGCACCATGAAGAATTTCGAGGGTTTTGGCGAACAGCCGAACATGGTTGCCGATATTCTCGCGGGCAACAAAAAGATCCCGGTGATCTTCCCCAATTACCGCTATGGTCGCCACGGCGGCAATCGCATGTTCCGCTCCCTGGCGGCCCGCTACTGCAACCCCGGGGAGAGCTTCGCCCTCTACGAGGACGAGCTGATGAGCGCCGATGTCGCCTGCCTGTCGGGCCGGGTGGCCGCCGCCGAGGCCAAGGGTGAGCTGGACAGCCTGGAGATCTCCCCGGAGCTGCTGGCCAAGTTCCGCGCCAGCCAGAACCTGGCGGAGCGCCGTCAGGAGCAGAGCGAGTCGTTTTTCAAGCGGGTGCTGGAGCACTGCCAGGGCAGGCAGGTGTATATCTCCGGCGTGGTGCCCTTCCTGATGAACTGGACCTACATGGGGGAGGAGCGGGGGCTGAGCAAGGTCTTTGCCCCGGATACCCTGATCAGCACCGGCGGCGGCGCCAAGGGCATGGTGCTGCCGGAGGACTGGCGGGAGCGGGTGGAGAACTTTCTCGGCGCCTCCTTCTACACCAATTTCGGCACCTCGGAAAGCATCAGTCAGCTGCCCGGCTGCAGCCAGGGCAACTACCATCCGCTGCCCTACCACATTCCCTTTATCCTCGATCCCGACAGCGGCCAGCCAAAACCCCGGGAAGGGCGGCAAACCGGACGCTACGCCTTCTACGACCTGCTGGCGGAATCCTACTGGGGGGGCTTTCTCACCGGCGATGAGGTTACCGCCACCTGGGGTGGCTGCCCCTGTGGTCGCGAGGGCTTTTACATGCACCCCACGGTGCAGCGCTTCAGCGACAAAACCGGCGAGGACGACAAGATCACCTGCGCCGGCGCCGCCGACGCCCACGAGCGAGCCATGGAGTTCCTCAACGAACAGGCCCGCGACGCCTGACGGTCAATCCCAAGAGACAGGTTACAACCATGAAAATGTATCAGGTTCCCCTTGTTATCCGCGGTGAAGTGATCGAGGACTACACCCAGGAATACGCCGGCCGCCAGGGGGGCATCAGCTTTCGCACCCCGGATGTCAACAAGTACATGAAGCAGCTGGTGACCACGCCGGCGGCCCTCGACGACCTCTACCGCATCAGCCTGGACGAGATCGTCGACTTTATCGTCACGGTCGGCAAGCATATGGATCTTGCCACCAACAAGCATCTCCAGGAAGCCTTTGAAATCAGCACCATCACCTCGGGCATGACCGAGTCGGTGCTGAAAGCCGTGTACTCCGGCTTCGACGGGGTGTTCACCCGGCAAAGCCTCAACGAGTACATCGACGTTCAGCTCGGCCGCGACGCCCTGGAGGGCTGGGTGGAGCGGGAACTCCACGACGGTCGCAAGTATTCGGTGCGCGCCTTTGGCGCCCGCATGGTCCATGTGATGGCGGGCAATTCGCCGATGGTGGCCTTCCTCACCATTCTGCGCAATGCGGTGACCCGCTCCGACAGCATCATGAAACTGCCCTCCAACGATCCGTTGTCCGGGGTGGCGTTTCTGCGCACCATGATCGATATCGACGCCAGCCACCCGGTGACCCGCCACCTGTCCGCCGCCTACTGGAAGGGGGGGGACGAAAAAACCGAGGCCCGCATCTACTCCCCCCGCAATGTGGAGAAAATCGTCGCCTGGGGGGGCTTCGACTCCGTCAAGCACATCACCAAATACCTGCAGCCGGGGATCGACCTGATCACCCTCGACCCCAAACACAGCGCCTCCATCATCGGCCGCGAGGCCCTGGCGGATGACGCCACGGTGCGCGATGTGGCGCGGCGGGCGGCGTCCGATGTCGGCTCCTTCAACCAGGAGCTGTGCGCCAATGCCCGGGTGATCTATGTTCACTGCGATGTGGACGATCCCCACCAACTGGCGATGCTGAACCTGCTGGGTAGCGAGCTGTATCTGGCGCTGCAGAATCTGCCCCGGGATTTGAGCACCGAGTCCAAGTACCTGGTGCCCGAATTGCAGGATGAAATCGAGGGTCTGGAGTTTCAGGACCAGTGGTACAAGGTGTTTCGCGGCGACGAGCGCAGTGGCGCGGTGATCGTCTCCCAGCTGGACGAGCCGGTGGAGTTTACCGCCCTGCTGGCCTGCCGCACTGCCAATATCGTGCCGGTGAAGGCGCTGGAGGATATCCTCAAGCGCGTCACTTCCGATACCCAGACCATTGGCATTTACCCCAACAGCCTGAAGGACGCCATCAAGGACCGCCTCGGCTTTCAGGGCGCCCAGCACATCATCTCCCTGGGCTATGTGCCGCGGCTGAATTTCATCGGTCCCCAGGACGCCATCGAAACCGAGCGGCGGATGGTGAAATGGGTCAAGGATGTCTCCCTGGATCCGCAAACAACCCCCGGGCCCTGGGAGGTGGGGCTGTCCATCAACCGCGCCAAATAATGATTGCCCGGTTGCCCTCAGCGGGCCCCGAGCAGCGCTTCGCCTCAGGCGCCTATTTCTGGTGGCTGCGCAATGACAAGTAACCAGAGATTTCTGAATATCGACCGCAAGGTATTTTTGTTGGATATGAGATGTTGACAGCCCGCTGCTTCTGGAAGATTATGGATTACAGCTGTAAAGCTGTTGGCTGCAGCCATGGATAAGGGCGATCTGTTTACCAGTGTCGTGCAGGAGATTTTCAAACTCTACGGTCTGCTCTATTTTCAGGAGGGGGACCGCCTGGCTCGGGGCACGGTGATGACGCCGGCCCGCTGGCGGCTGCTGGGCACCCTGTTGCGCAACGGGGGCGCCATGCGGGTGCCGGAGATCGCCCGCGAAGTGCAGCAGGCCCGCCAGTCGGTGCAGCGCCTGGTGAACGATATGATGGCGGAGGACCTGGTGGCCTACGGCAGCGGCGCGGGCCGCTCCCGGCCGGTGGTAATCACCGCCGCTGGCGAAGACCTGTACCACTCCCTGCAGGGTCGCCAGCAGCAGTGGGCACAGGAGCTGGCGGCGAACTTCAGCCGCTCTGAGCTGGATCAGCTGCACAGCCAGCTCGCCAGGCTGATCGGGTGTCTCAATGATTCTTCCAGGCCGGAACAGGGGTGAGCCGGTCTTCCACCAACCACTCAGGGACGTCAGCCAGAGGAGAACAACTACCGGGCGCAGGCCCGCAGTACTGTTTGTGATCTCTACAACCATAAATCAATAATGCGGAGAACAACCGATGAAAACCAAACTGCTCACTTCAGCCGTAGCCCTGACCCTGGCGTCCACCGCGGTGCCGGTTTACGCCCAGATGGCCCTCGAGGAAATCGTGGTGACGTCGCGGAAAGTGTCGGAGAATATCCAGGACATCCCCATCGCCATCACCGCCGTCACCGGCGAGGACATCACCAACAAGGGCATCACCAACCTGATGGACATCGCCCGGGCGGTGCCCGGTCTCAAGACCTCCCAGCACCCCTCCACCCAGTCCAGCATCATGTTCAATATCCGCGGCCAGACCGCCAGTGACAACCTGCTCACCATCGACCAGGCGGTGGGGGTCTATCTCGACGGTGTCTATGTGGCCCGGCCCCGGGGTTTGAACTCATCGTTCTTTGATATCGAGCGTATCGAAGTGCTGAAAGGGCCTCAGGGCACCCTGTACGGCCGCAACACCACCGGGGGCGCCGTCAGTATCGTGACCAAGGGTGCCGACTTCGACGGCATCCACGGCTTTATCGCCGGCGATGTGGGCAACTACGACCTCAGGGAAATCAGGGGCGCCATCAACGTCCCCCTGATCGACGACAAGCTGGCGGTCAGGCTGGCGGTGCTGGACCAGTCCCGGGACGGTTTCGGTGAGTCGGCGGTCACCGGCCAGGACCTGGGCCACGACCGCAACCGGGGGTTGTACCGGGGTTCGGTTCTGTTCACCCCCACCGAGGAAGTCACCGTCAACTTCAAGGCCGAACATTTCCGCTCCGATGAAAACCAGACCCTGTGGAAGCCCATCTGGTTCGATCCCTTCGGCGCCACCGCCCTCCAGGGAGCCGGGGAGCTCGGCGTGCCCTTTGCGGGGCCAGCGTCCTTTGCCGATCCGGCCTTTCTCGCCGCCCTGGCCCAGTCCCACGCCCTGCTGGCCTCCCAGACCTGGTACAACTCCGGAGATCTATTCACCAGCCACACCACGGTTCCCCAGCGGGATGAGAACACCATCACCACCCTGGGCCTGACCTTCGACGTGGAGCTGAGCGACACCATGTTCCTCAAGTCCATCACCGGCTACCGGGAGCTGGAGAGCTGGCAGGATTTCGACCTGGAGGGCACCTCCATTACCGGTCTCCACGTGGGTGCCGGTATCAACGGTATTCCCATCGTTTTCGGTGAGCCCGGTCAACTGCCCGGCCCCTTCAGTCCCATCTTGCCCCCGGAGCAGGAGATCGAGTTCTTCTCCCAGGAGTTCAACGTCGGTGGCACCGCCATGGACGAGCGCCTCGACTGGCTGGTGGGCGCCTACTACAGCGAGGAGACCGGCCGCGATATCCAGTCGTCTCAGCCTTTCCCAACCCTGCTGCCGCTCCCCGTCATTCCCCTCAACGATGGCTACGAGGTGATCAACGACAGCTGGTCGGTATTTACCCAGCTGGAATACGACTTCACCGAGACCCTGTCCACCACGGTGGGTGTGCGCTACACCGAGGAGGACAAGGCGCTGACCTCCCGCAGTGGCAGCTTTGATGTCACCAACGGCCTCACCTATTGCAGCTCCGGGGTCACCAATCCCGACGGCAGCGTTCCGGTTATCGCCTTTGATCAGAGCCGGGCCGCCTGCTCCTTCTCGGCAAGCGAGACCTTCGAGGGCACCTCCTGGCTGGTCAGCTTGAACTGGAATGTCAGCGACTCCATGCTGGCCTACGCCCGGCTGGCGGAGGGTTTCCGCGGCGGTGCCTTCCAGCTGCGGGCCCCGGACGTCGCTCCCGCCGGCCCGGAAACCGTGCTCGACTTCGAGGTGGGTCTCAAGGCCGACTTCCTCGACAACACCCTCAGGGCCAACCTGGCGGCCTACCAGAGTGATTACACCAACAAGCAGGAGTCCATTATCCTGCCCCGGGCGGACGGCACCCTGTCCACCGTTATCCAGAACGCCGCCGACGCCACCATCATGGGTTTCGAGGGGGAGTTCATCTATTACCCCATGGACAACCTGAAGCTGCAGGCCACCGTCGCCTACGTCGAGGGGGAGTACGACTCCTTCCCCACCGCCCTGCCCATTCAGGGCGGTGCCCCGGTGGACGCCTCCGGCGAGGATTTCGGCCTGCCGCCCTGGACCTACAGCCTGAGCGCCGGCTACACCCTGCCCCTGGACAACGTGGGTGCGGTGAACTTCAACCTCGACTGGTACTGGACCGACGGCGCCGATCCCAGCGACCGCAACATCAACCCGGGCATTCCCAAGGAGGTCACCGACAAGACTGTGGCCAACCCCAGCGGTGGCACCTACACCAATGGCCGCGCCGATCTCGGCCTGCTCAACGGCCGCATCGACCTCAATATCGACAGCATGGCGCTGAACATCGGCCTGTTTGTCACCAACCTGACGGATGAGGAGTACTGGTACTCCGGCATTCCCTCCAACAACACCGGTGTCCTCGCTGCCCAGGTTGGCGCGCCGCGGATGTACGGCTTGACGGTGAAAAAGAGTTTTGGTGAGTAAACCCCGGTAACAGCCGCCACATCGGAACCCGGGTTGCGGTGTGGCGGCTGTTTTTTTGGCGGGGGTTTGGTGTCGTTTGGGGCTTGTGGCTGTGGCTGTGGCTGTCGCTTGTCGGCTTACGGCTGCGCCTAAGCCGACCTACGCCGACCTACGCCGACCTACGCCGACCTACGCCGACCTACGCCGACCTACGCCGA
>CAZWUP010000040.1:0-16525 GCA_964637045.1 uncultured Porticoccaceae bacterium
AGCCGACAATGCCGTTGCGCCAGGGCCGCCCGGCGCTGTCGTTGATGACGATATCCACCGTTACCCCCAGGCGCTGGTGGATGGCAGCTTTCAGCTCAGCGGCGCTGGCGTCGGGATTTTCCGGCAGCAGCAGAACCCTGGGGTCGCCGGCGTCGGACGAGATATTCGACTGGTCTATGCCGGCGTTGGCATGGACATAGCCGTTGCGGTGGCGGACGATCACCGCCCCCTTGCGCACCCGCAGTACCTCGGTGGCCTCCGTGAGGATGAGCTCCATCACCCGGGGATCCTTGTCCGCCTGGTGGGCGAGTTCGATGGCGCGGGGGGAGGGGGTGACCCGGTTCAGGTATGCGTAGCGGTTTTCCGCCTTGGACACGATTTTCTGGGCGATCACCAGCACGTCGCCGGTGGCCAGCCTCAGGTCGTTGTCGGCTGCGCTGGCGATAATCTGTCCCGCCAGGTCGTCCCCCGGCTCCACCAGGGGAAACCGGGCCAGGGCCGTCAGTTGTAAATGTCGCGCCATGTCCTGCTGTTACCTCGACTGCGTGGGGTGGGGGCTGGCACGCCGGCTGCGGCACCGGTCCTCGGGTAATGCCGCAAAAGCCGGCTATTGAAGAATGCCCTGCTCGGTGAGGGCCGCGATACGGCGGTCGTCGTAGCCGAGAACCTCCTTCAGCACCTTGTGGTTGTCCCTGCCGAAATGGGGGGCCGGGCGCTGGATGCGGGCCGGCGTCGCCGACAACAGGTAGCGGGCATTCTCCACCGTGGTCTCAGCCATCAGTTCGTGGGGCAGCTTGACATAGTGCTGGCGCAGCCGCAGCTGCGGGTCGGCCACCATGTCCGCGGAGGAGGCCACATTGTGGGCGGGGATGCCCGCACCCTGAAGCAGGCTCTCCACTTCCAGGGGGGTGTGGCGGGATGTCCAGTCCGCCACCAGGGCCTCCAGTGCGTCCTCGTTGCGCTGGCGGTCCGCCAGGGTGGCAAAACGGGGGTCCGCCGCCAGCGCCGGGCCACCCATCAGGGTCGCCAGGCGCACCCACTCCGCATCGTTGCGCACCGCCAGGGCCACCCAGCCCTCGGGGTTGGGGGCCAGGGCCTGGCAGGGGAAGACGCCGTGGGGCGCCATGTCCGGATCGCGATTGCCGTTGGGGGTGAGCACCCTGCCACTGAGGGCGCAGTCGGCGATATAGGGGGCGAGGAACTGGATACCCGCCTCCCCCTGGGCCACGTCCAGCCAGCACCCCTGGCCGCTGCGGCGGTGGTGGTCGAGGGCGGCCAGCAGGGCCGCCAGGCTGAAGCGGGGGCCGACAAAATCCGTGTAGGGGCCAAAGGGGCCGCAGGGCAGGGCGTCCGGCCAGCCGACGATGGCCTGGTAGCCGGATACCGCAGCGCCCACATTGCCGAATCCGGCAAAGCTGGCCCAGGGCCCGGTCTGGCCCATCAATGAGGTGCTGAGCATGATCAGCCCCGGCTTGATCTTGCTGAGCTCGTCGTAGCCCAGGCCCCAGCGCGCCATCTGGCCGGGGGAAAAGGATTCCACCACCACATCCGCCCAGCGCACCAGGTCGCGCACCACCTCCCGGCCCTCTGTGCTGCCCAGATTGAGGGTCATCCCCAGTTTGCCGGCATTGCAGTTTTCAAACAGGCCGGATTTTTGCGGGTCCAGCACACCGTCGGGGAAGGGACCCATCATGCGTGCGGTTTCGATGCGCACGGAGGATTCCACGCGGATCACGGTGGCGCCAAAGTCCGCCAGGGCGCGGCCGATAACGGGGCCGGCAACCACCCAGGCCAGGTCGAGCACCTTGAGGCCGGCGAGGGGCGCGTCCGGCTCTCCGGTGGGCTCCTTGGCGCTGAATTCGGCGCTGTTGCCGGGTTGCAGCCAATCGGCGACAACCTGGTCGGTGTCTTGACCGAGGCCGGGAGCCGGGGTCAAGGGTGCGAAGCCGGCACCGGCGCCAGCGGCGAAATTGCCCGGCAGGGTGCGCTTGCGGCCGCCGCCCTCCTCGACCGCGGTGAAAAAGTTGCGGGCCTGCAGTTGCGGGCTTTCCAGCAGGTCGCTGATGGTGGCGATGGGGGCGCACAACAGGCCGTACTTCATGGCGTTGTCCATCATCTCGTTTTTGGTGAAGCGGCTGAAGAACGCCCCCACCTGGGTGCGGGCGCGCTCCATGTCGTCCTCGGTGATTTCGTCGGCGAGAATGCGCTGGGGCAGGGTCACCCAGTCCCAGCCGGCAATGTCGTCGTCGCAGGCGCCTTCGCCGTGGAGCCACTGGAAGAGGTTGTTGGCAAACCGCCCCCCCGCCGGCCCCAGGCCGAGGTGCATCTCCACCAGGCCGTCCCGCACCGGCCACTTGGAGCGCCGGGTGCGGGAGCCGCTGCCACTGAGGTCAAGTTCCTTTTTGCCCTTCTTCTTGTCGCTGCCGCCGGCGTCGTAGACCGAGAAACCCTGGTGACGGAAGGGTGCCGCCAGGGAGGTGGACAGGGTGGCGAGGGCGGCGCTCTGCTGGGCGGAGACGTCCACATGCTGGCCGCGACCGGTCTGAAGGCGGTGGAAGTGGGCGATCAGGGCGCCGCCCACCCCATCGGCGGCGGCATTGGCGAAGCTCTGGGGGGCGCTGATGCGCAGCGGGGGGCGGGCGCCGTCCCGGCTGGGCAGCAGGGCGCCGCCGGCGGCCCAGACGGTGATGTCGGTGGCGGCATAGGGCGCCTTGGGGCCGGTGCTGCCAAAGGCGCTGATGGAGACATGGACGATGCGCGGGTTGATGGCCTGTACCTCGGCGGCGGACGGCCACCTGGGTTTGGCGCTCTCGGTGTCCGGGGTGTCGATAAGGAAATCGGCGGCGGCGATCAGGCGGGTGAGCAGGCTGCGGCCCTGTTCGGTATCGGGGTCGCAAATCAGGCTGCGCTTGCCGGAGCCGTAGGCCGACCAGAACAGGGAGTTGTCCCCGGGGGGCGCATCGTCGGCAAAGGGGCCGACCCGGCGTGCGGGGGAGCCCGCCGGAGGCTCGACCTGGACGACATCGGCACCCAGCTGGGCCAGCATATGCCCGGCCAGGGAGCCGCGGTCATCGCTGAGGTCGAGCACCCGGTAACATGAGAGATAGCCAGTCATCTGGGATCCTGTAAGTCTGGGGGGTTGCTGATGGTAGAGCATTTCTCAATCACTGCGAACCCGGGGTGCTGTTCAGGCGGGGTGCCCGCCACACCTCCAGGGTCTGGCGGCTGGTGGCGGCGTGCCTGCCGGCGGCCGCCCCCAGGGCCACCGCCCGACGCACCTGTTCCTCATTGGTGGGTTTGTGGTCCAGATCGTAGTGGCTCTCCAGGCCGATCTGGAGATGGCCGCCACGGGCAATGGCCAGTTCCGGCAGTTCTGTGGCAAAAATGTCCCCGCCCCACACCGATACCGTCCAGGGCAGGTCCACATCCCCCAGCAGGTCCAGATAGGCGTCCAGGGAGGCCCGGGTCGGGGGCAGGCCAAAGCTCAGGGAACCCGGCCCCAGAACCCCGTGGGGGCCACCAAAATAGAAGTTGATCACGGTGCCCAGGGGGAGCTTGCCGGCGCGGTGGTAAGCCAGGGTGGTGCGCAGGTAGTGGGGTTCGTAGATGGCAATCTGGGCTCCCAGGCGCCGCTCTGTCAGTTGGGCAAAGGCGGAGCGGATCTGGTCGAAATCGTTGAGATAGTAGCGGCCCACCGGGAGCCCGTCCTGGTCGAGGCGGGCGATGCCCACCGCCCCCGGGTCGACGCAGGCGAACTCCAGGCCGATCTCGTCGTCGATGCACTTGACATGCTCCAGGTGCTGGCCGCCGCCACGGGTCAGGGTGGGGTACCAGAGGGCGTCCGGACGCTGGGCCTTGACCCGCCGCCAGGCGGCGAGGTAGTCGTCGGCGGCGGCCTGCCCCAGCTGGCCGGTGTCGGAGTTGTGGGCGTGGAGAATGGAGGCTCCGGCGTCGTAGCAGGCTAGGGCGGTGGCGACGATGTCGTCGTGACTGCGGGGGACATTGGGGTTGTCCTGTTTGGTTTTCTCGCCATTGATGGATACGGCGATCACCAGGGGCTTGGCTGTTGCGGCAGGCGTGGCATTGCTCATCTCTGTGGTTGTCCCGGGTTATGGTTGTGGAGGGCAGGGGCCTAGGATAGCCGAATATGCCTTTATTGCGCAGGGTTTTTGTCCGTCGCCACCGCTGAAATGCCCCCAGGGCGGGGGCGCGGCAACCGGAGTGCGGGTCCATGGGGTATAGTGGCCGTCGCGCGCACTCACCTATTACCCTACAGTCCGCGAGGTAACCATGCGCTTCACCCTCAGGCAGCTGGAGGTCTTTCTGGCCATTGCCCGCCACAAGAACACCACGCTGGCGGCTCAGGAGCTGCACATGTCCCAGTCCGCCGTCAGCGCGGCCCTGCAAACCCTGGAGCGGGGATACGATGTCAAGCTGTTCGACCGGGTCGGCAAGCGCCTGGAGCTGAATGAGGTGGGCAAAACCCTGCGCAAAAAGGCGGAGGCTCTGCTGGCCCACGCCCGGGAGTTTGACCAGGAGCTGCACGGCCACGAGTTGATCGGCCACCTCCGGGTGGGGGCCAGTTACACCATCGCCAACCACCTGGCGGTCAATTATCTGGCGGACTATCTGGCGGACTACCCCCAGGCCAATGTGGAGTTTGCGGTGACCAACTCCCCCGAGGTGGTGGCCAAGGTCCTCAATTACGAGGTGGACGTGGGGATGATCGAGAGCGAAGTCCAGCACCGGGACCTGGAGTTGATCCCCTGGCTCAAGGACGAGCTGCTGGTGTTTTGCAGTCCCGATCACCCTCTGGCGAAAAAGGGCATCGTCACCGACAGGGATCTGGCGGGGGTGCGCTGGATTCTCCGCGAGCGGGAGTCGGGGGCCAGGCAGACCTTCGAGCGCGCCTTCTCCTCCCTGTTGCCGGAACTCAACGTCTATCTCGAGTTCAAGCACAACGAGGCCATCAAGCGGGCGGTGGAGTCCGGCCTGGGCATCGGCTGCCTGTCGCGGATCGTACTCCAGGGAAATTTCAGGGCGGGCAGCCTGGTGCCCCTGAACCTGGGAAAAAGGCACCAGATGAAGCGGACTCTATACTTTGCCCTGGCCAAAAGCCGCTATCGCCAGGCGGCGGTGGCGGAGTGGATAAAAAAATGCGTGGCCGGGGGCCAGTAGGCCCTTGCTGCCACCCCGAGGCGGGCTGACCGCGGCGTGCTCAGGCCAGCTCCACCAGCTTAAAGCTGCCATTGGCGACGGGGGTGTCCACCACCCTGAACCTGGCCCTGGCCAAGGTTTCCAGCGGCACAAACTGATTGACCACAAACAGTGCCCGGCCCCCTGGGGCCAGCAGGCGCCGGGTGGTGGCGAGGAATTTCTCCGTCAGCCCGCGATCCTGGTGAAACCCCTGGTGAAACGGCGGGTTGCAGAGGATGAGCTGGTAGGGTCCCGGCAGAATATCGCCGCAGTCGGCGGCCACCACCTCCCCGTTGACCCCGTGCTCTTTGAAGTTGGCCCCGCAGGCCAACAGGGCGGCGGCGCAATTGTCGGTGGCGGTGACGCGAAAGCTGCCCAGGCTGTGGGCCGCCAGGCTCAGGTAGCCGTAGCCACAGCCCAGGTCCAGCAGGGTGCTGCCCGCTTGTGGTGCCAGGGCACCAAGCAAGCTGGGCAAGTATCCTGCAAGCAGGGCACTGCCGGCGTCCACCCTGTTCCAGCCGAATACCCCCGGCTTGCTGTACACCGGCATGTCGCCGAGGCGGGCGATCTCCCGCAGTTGCTGGTAGTCCCTGTCGTCCAGGGGCGGGCCGCAGGGCGCTGCGGGCTTTACCAGGGAGACCACATAGTTGTCGCCATGCTTGGCAATGCTGGCCTGGGCGGCAAAGCGCTGGCCAAGGGTCTTGGCAAAGGTCTTGATGCCCTCCTGCTTGCCACCCACCAGCACCAGCCGCGCCCCCGGAGCCAGCACTTCACAGAGGCGGTTGGCGAGGTGGTGGACAACGGGCTTTTCCTTGGAAATCCGGTAGACAACGGCGGACGGCGGCGCCGCCTGCCAGGGGCTGAAATCAAAATCCGAGAAAGCTGTTGTCAGCCCCGCGCGGCGGGCTCGGGCAGCGATATCGTATCTGTTGCTGAGCACCTGTACCCCGCTGTCGACGCTGGCAAAGGGCAGGTCCAGGCAGTTTTCGTCCGCCACCAGCAGGGGGCTGGCGCCCCCCTGGCGAAGACTTGCCAACAGCAGCGAGTCGATAGCGGACACCGGCTTCAGCGGGCCAGGAGACGGGCCGCGGCCACCGCAAAATAACTGAGGATGCCGTCCGCCCCGGCGCGCTTGAAGGCGAGCAGGGACTCCAGAATCACCTGGTCCCGGTTCAGCCAGCCCTGGTCAAAGGCGGCCATGTGCATGGCGTACTCGCCGCTAACCTGGTAGACAAAGGTGGGCGCCCCCAGCTCCCGCTTGACCCGGGAAACGATGTCGAGATAGGGCATGCCCGGCTTCACCATGATCATGTCGGCGCCCTCCTGAAGGTCGAGGGCACACTCGTGGATGGCCTCGTCGCTGTTGGCCGGGTCCATCTGGTAGCTGAATTTGTTGCCCCCCTTGAGGTTGCCGGAGGAGCCCACCGCATCCCGGAACGGGCCGTAGTAGCTGGAGGCGTATTTGGCGGAGTAGGCCATGATCTTGCAGTTGGGGTGGCCATTCTCTTCCAGCACGGCGCGCACCGCGGCGATGCGGCCGTCCATCATGTCCGAGGGGGCGACGATATCCGCTCCCGCCTCGGCGTGGGACAGGGCCTGACGCACCAGGATGTCCTTGGTGATATCGTTGAGCACATAGCCGGCGGCGTCGATAATCCCGTCCTGGCCGTGGGTGGTAAAGGGATCCAGGGCCACATCGGTGATTACGCCCAGTTCCGGCAGCGCATCCTTGATGGCCCTGACCGCCCGCTGGGCCAGGCCATCCGGGTTGTAGGCCTCCTCGGCGAGCAGGGATTTTTTACCCACCGGCGTTACCGGAAACAGGGCGATGGCGGGGATGCCCAGGTTGACATAGTCCCGGGCCTCCTTTACCAGCAGGTCGATGGTCATCCGGTCGATGCCGGGCATGGAGGGGATGGCCTCCCGCTGATTGCTGCCCTCGAGGACAAACACCGGGTAGATCAGGTCATCCGCACTGAGTGTGGACTCCCGCACCAGGCGGCGGACAAAATCATCACTGCGGTTGCGGCGCATACGGGTGGCGGGGAACGGCCCGCGCTGAATCGAGAAACTCATGGCGGCTCCAGTGTCGCGGCCTTGGGGAAGGGGCTATGATACGCAAAAAGCCCCAACCGTGCAGGGTGGAGAATGGGGTCCGCCCGCCGCAGGGGCGGTCCTCGCGCCATAGAAAGGAGAATAACCATGACCCTCGCCTACAGCTGTCTGTTGATCGCCATCCTGCTGCCCTACGTCTGGGCGGGGGTGGCCAAAAGACGCCTGATCAAAGACAAAGCCTACGACAACAACAACCCCCGCTTGCAGATGAGCGCTCTGGAGGGTGTCGAGCTGCGCGCCAACTGGGCTCAGCAAAATTCCTTTGAGGCCCTGCCGGGGTTTATCGCCGCTGTGCTGGTGGCCCACCTCGCGGGGGTGTCCCAGGGGGTTATCGATACCCTCGCAGTGGTCCACGTTGTCAGTCGCGTGGCCTATGGGATTTGTTATATCAAGGATCTGGCCACGCCCCGCAGCCTGGTGTGGACACTGGGGTTGTTCGCCACTATCGGACTGTTTGTGGCTGCTTTTCTGTAGGTGCTGGAGCGTTACCTGGTGATTCCAGGCGAAAGGACAATCGCCAGCCGGTTGCCCGCCACAACTCGGCGGTGAGGATCACATGCAGGCAAAGCAGTAGGGTGAAATTCCAGGCCATGGCGTCGTTGATGCGATCGTAAAAGTCCGGGCTGACAAAGCCGGCCAGCACATTGGCCAGGCCCAGCACCAGGTCCACCAGCAATAGCCACTGCAGGGCGAGCAGGCGGCGGGGAAAGTTCTTCTCCAGCCCGGGGGTGGTGGCGGCCAGCCAGGTGGTTGTCAGCTGGGCGAAAAAGGTAAAGCCAAAAAAGGCCAGCACCCCGGTGTGCCTGAGTTGGCGGTACTCCGCGCCGATTGAGCCCAGCATCACGGAATACAGAATCAGCCCCGCCCCCGCCAACACCCCCAGTGCGGTCAGGGCGCTGAGCCAGCCCCGCCTGCCGCAGCCCAGGACCTTCAGCCACTGGGCACTGAGCAGCCAGTAGCTCATCAGCACCAGCGCCGCCGGTATCATCAGGCCCTTGAACACAAAATACGCCGGTGGCTCGCGGCCGGTGGCGCTGATGGAGGTGCAGCTGTCGATGTAGGGCACACACCAGTCCACCTGGCCGTGGCTTGCCGCCAGCAGATAGGTCAGGTGGATGGTGACCAGGGGCAGCAGCCCGGCCAGGTATGCCAGGGGGTAGAGCTTCACCGTCAGTCAGTCCCGCCCAGTTGGGCAAACACCTTCTCCGCCGCCGCCAGGGTAAAGGCAATCTCGGTTTCGCCGTGGGCGGCGGACATAAAACCCGCCTCGTAGGCGGCGGGGGCCAGGTAGACGCCCTGCGCCAGCATGCCGTGGAAGAATCGGCCGAAGCGCCGGCTGTCGCAGGCCATCACCTGTGGGTAATTGGTGACGCTGTCCGCGGTGGTAAAAAACAGTCCGAACATGGAGCCCACATGATTGGTGGCAAAGGGGATGCCGGCGGCCTCGGCGCGCTCCTCGAGGCCGCGCACCAGGCGTTGGGTATTGGCAAACAGGGTGTCGTGAAAGCCGGGTCTGGCGACCAGTTCCAGGGTGGCCAGGCCGGCGGCCATGGCCACCGGGTTGCCCGACAGCGTGCCCGCCTGATACACCGGCCCCAGGGGCGCCAGCTGCTCCATCACCTCGCGGCGGCCGCCAAAGGCGCCCACCGGCATGCCGCCGCCGATCACCTTACCCAGGGTGATGAGGTCGGCATCAATGCCAAAGCGGCCCACCGCGCAGTCGCGGGCAAGGCGGAACCCGGTCATCACTTCATCGAAGATCAGCAGCGCGCCGAACTGGGTGCAACAGTCGCGCAGAGTCTCCAGGAACCCTGGCGCCGGCGGAATACAGCTCATATTGCCAGCCACGGGCTCGACAATGATACAGGCCACCTGCTCCCCCAGTTCGGCAAAGACCCGGCGCACCATTTCGGCATCGTTGTAGGTGAGGGTGATGGTGTGGTCCGCCAACCCGGCGGGAACCCCGGGGGAGCTGGGAATGCCCAGGGTCAGGGCCCCCGAGCCGGCCTTCACCAGCAGCGAGTCGGAGTGGCCGTGGTAGCAGCCCTCAAATTTGATGATTTTGTCGCGGCCGGTGAACCCCCGGGCGAGGCGGATGGCGCTCATGGTGGCCTCGGTGCCGGAATTGACCATGCGCACCATATCCAGGCCGGGCACCAGGTCGCAGAGGCGGTCGGCGAGGCTGGTCTCGAGCTCGGTGGGGGCGCCAAAAGTGAGGCCCTTTTCCAGTTGCTCGCGGATGGCAGCCAACACCTGGGGGTGGCCGTGGCCGAGGATCATGGGACCCCAGGATTGGACGTAATCCACATAGTTGTTGCCGTCCACATCCCGGAGGTAGGCCCCCTTGGCGCTATCAAAGAAAATGGGGGTGCCCCCCACGGCGCGGAATGCCCGTACCGGGGAGTTGACGCCGCCGGGGATGTGGCGCTGGGCGGCGGTGAACAGGGTTTCGGAATGGTTCATTGTGACTCCGTGGCAGAGAGGGAGGTTGCCCCGCCGGTGCAGGTTTTCACTGGGGGGCGGCAGCGTCGTTCAGAACGGTTTGACCACCACCAGAATAACGATGCCCACCAGCATAAACACCGGGACTTCGTTGAACCAGCGGTAGAACACATGGCTTTTGCTGTTGGTGTCGGCGCGCAGCTGTTTCATGTAGTACAGGCAGAGGTGGTGGTAGATCACCAGCAGCACCACCAGAACCAGCTTGGCGTGAAACCAGCCCGAGCTGAAGTAGTATTGGGGCGACAGTGCCACCAGCCAGAAGCCAAACGCCAGGGTGGCGATCATGGAGGGGGTGGCAATGCCCCGGTAGAGCTTGCGCTCCATGATTTTGAACCTTTCCTTGCTGATGGCGTCTTCGGACATGGCGTGATAGACAAACAGCCTGGGCAGGTAGAAAAGGGCCGCAAACCAGCAGATGACGCTAATGACGTGTAAAGCTTGAACCCAGGCAAACATGGCTTTCTCCTGTACTGCGGCCGGTTTGTGACGAGGGGCATTGTTGCAGACCTCCCCAGTGCCCTCAATGGTGTCGCCTTGGCAGTGCCGACAGCTGCGGGGTGATGCAAATATTGCGGCAGTGATTCCGGGGGGAAGATGCCGGCCTGGGCTATTATAGAGTAGTAGCAGCTGTTTGAGCTTGCCCCGGTTCGGCCGGCGGCGGCACAGGGGTTCTAACCGAGGAGTAAAGCGTTATCCAATGTCCGGATTCAAATTGACAAAACGGCGGCTGGTGATCCTGCTCGGTTGTGCCCTGATCGCCGCGGCGGTGGCCGGCTATGTATTGGGCAGCCGGCACTATGGCGCGGCGATGACACAGTATCGGGCCAATCTCGAGGCGCGGGAGCAGTTGGCGGCACAGCTGCTCGCCAAGGAGCAGGAGGTGGTCAACCTGGATCTCGCGGATAAGGTCAATCGCCTGACCATGGAGCAGTTGCGCCAGAAGGTCACCGAGCTGCAGACGGACCTGGTCAAGCTGGAAAGCGAGTTGTTTCTCTACAAAAACCTGGTGGAGGACGACGAGGCCGAGCTGGGGCTCAATCTGGAGAGTCTCACCCTCCGCGCCACCGAGGAGGAGAATCGTTACGAGTACCGCATCGTGGTGCGCCGCAAGGCAGCGCTCAGCCAGTCCATCGACGCCTCGGTGACCCTGTCCATTGAGGGAGAGTTGCTGGGCATCCCCTACTCGGTTCCCCTCAACGAGGCCGACCTTTCCATAGAGGAGGACGCCCTCAATATCCGCTTCAAGTATTTCAAGGTGTTGCGGGGTACTCTGGCGCTACCTGAGCACTTTGTCCCAAGCAAGGTGATTTTGTCCCTCTACGAGACCGGACGGGCCGATTCTCTGGTCATCAAGGAGCTGCCTTGGCGGGTGTCGGCCTTCTAGGTCGCAGTGCCCGGCCGTGGTGGGAGTAGTTAAAAGCGGAAAACTTGTGCTAGTATACCCGAGTTCTGTACTAGGTTATTTGTTGAGGTCCCACCGGGGAATCCATGTCCGTCGTTGAATCCTTTGTTCCCGCTGCGCTGCAGGTGTCCCCCGCGGCTATCGCCAAGGTCAGGGACCTGGTGGCTGAGGAAGGCAATGCTGATCTCAAGCTCCGGGTGTTTGTCACCGGTGGTGGCTGCTCGGGCTTCCAGTACGGCTTTTCCTTTGATGACAGTGTCGCTGAAGACGACACGCTGATCGAGTCCCAGGGGGTGTCATTGCTGGTGGACGCCCTCAGCATTCAATACCTCCAGGGTTCCCTGGTGGACTATGAAGAGGGTCTGCAGGGCTCCAAGTTCTCCATCAAGAACCCCAACGCCACAACCACCTGCGGTTGTGGCTCTTCCTTCTCTATCTAGATCCAGCCGCCTGTCGGGCCTGGAATTATCCACTGCGGCGACGCTAAATTCCCAGGGCCCTCTTGGTCTCGGCAATTTCCCTGGCGGAAAACCTGGGGATGGCGGTATCGATTGCTCTGCGGATATCGTTGCAAACGGCTGTAAGCACCTGGGTGCGGGCATACCACTTGTGCTCCCCGGCAATCAGGTGCCAGGGTGCCTGAGGGCAGTGAGTGTGGCTGAACATATCGTCGTAGGCCGCGAAGTAGTCCTTGGCCCTGGCCCTGTTGCGCAGGTCGTCAGGGGTCAGCTTCCAGTGCTTCCTGGGGTTTTCCAGCCGCTCTTGGTAGCGCTTGAGCTGCTCTTCCTGGCTGATGTGCAGAAAGAGTTTGCTGAGCACCACCCCGTCATCACTCAGCGCCTTCTCGAAGCCGCTGATTTCCCCGTAGGCCCGCTGCCATTCGTCACCGCTGGCCAGCTCCTCCACCCGCTCCACCAGAACCCTGCCGTACCAGCTGCGATCAAAGATGGCGATATGGCCTCGGGGCGGAAGGCGCTCCCAGAAGCGCTGCAGATAGTGCTGGCCTAGCTCCCGCTGGTCGGGTTTGCCGATGGCGTGGACGCGGCAGGATCTGGGGTCGATTTTCTCCACCATGCGCCTGATGGCGCCCCCCTTGCCGGCGGCATCCCAGCCCTCCAGGACAATGACCACCCGCCCCCCGTTATGGTAGGTGGCCACGGCGAGCTCGGCTATTTCCGCCTGAAGTTTGCCCAGTGTTGCTTCGTAATCGTCCTTGTCCTTCATCTTCAGGGACAGGTCGATATCCCCCAGGCAGGGTTTTGACTTCATGGGCTAGGACCTTCAGGGATAGTAGATACCGCCGAGAACAGCGTTGCGCCGGGCGCCGGTAACACTGGTCAAATTGCCCGGCAGCCGGTTGAGGGTGCGATGGGCGAGCCAGGCAAAGGCCGCGGCTTCCACATGGAGGGGGTGGATGCCCCGGTCGGCGCTGGTGTTGACCGGGGTCTTCGCCAACAGCTGCCGAAGGCTGGTTACCAGGTGGGTATTGAACACGCCACCGCCACAGAGATATACCTCGTCGGGGGGTATGCCGCCGGGCAGCTGCTCCAAGCCCCTGGCGATGGTGTGGGCGGTATAGGCGCACAGGGTTGCCTGGACGTCTTCGGGGGGCAGGGGCTCGCTGAGGGCGGCCAGCCGGGCGTCCAGCCAGGGGAGGTTGAACAATTCCTTGCCGGTACTTTTGGGCGGCGCCCTCATCAGGTAGGGTTCCGCCAGCAGTGCCGCCAGTAGAGTGTCGCTGCACATGCCACTGGCCGCCCAGGCCCCACCGTCATCGAAGCTGCCGCTCCGGTGCCGGCTGTGCCAGGCATCCATCAGGCAATTGCCAGGCCCGGTGTCATAGCCGATGACGGGGCTGTTGCCAGATGCGGGCAGCCAGGTGATGTTGGCAATGCCGCCAATATTGACAATGGCCCGATTGCTGTCCGGATGGTGGAATACCTGGTGGTGAAATGCGGGAACCAAGGGCGCCCCTTCACCGCCAAGGGCCATGTCCTTGCGGCGAAAGTCCGCCACTGTGGTGATCCCGGTGAGGGCGGCAATGGTGTTGGGGTCGCCGATCTGGACGGTGAAGTGGTCCCCACCGTGGCCTGCCCGGGGGCGGTGACGGATGGTTTGACCGTGGCTGCCAAGGGCGGTTATGTCGGCGGGTGTGAGGTTGTGACCGGCAAGCAGTTGCAGCGCCGCCTCTGCAAAGACCTCCGCCACGGCGATATCCGCCTGACCCATCAGATCGATGGTGTCTGACCCCGGGTGGCTGAGGGCGTGAAGATTCTCGCGGAGGCGGTGGGGGATGGCGGAGGACGCATGCCCCACAACCCTGGGGGTCGCACCTTCCATGGTCAGCAGCACTGCATCCACCCCATCCATGCTGGTGCCGGACATCAGGCCGATATAGAGCAGCGGCGCCGACATCCTGGCGTTACTGGCCCTTTGTGGACAATGAGGCCACTTGGAAGGACTGGAAGCTGGTGAGCTCGGCGACCAGAGGCGCGGTTTGCTCCATAAAGCTGGCCATTTCCCGCTTGCCGATGGGCTCGGCCTGGGGCAGCTTGACCGTGCGCGGGTCGGTGTGGACGCCGCCCACCAGGAATTCGTAGTGGAGATGGGGGCCGGTGGCATAGCCGGTGGAGCCCACGCTGCCGATGATCTGGCGTTGGTCCACGGTTTGGCCCACCTTGACCGAGCGCTTGTGGAGGTGGAGGTATTTGGTGGTGTAGTTGCCGCCGTGCTGGATAACCACAAAGTTGCCGTTGGCGGGGGTATAGCCCGCCCGGACAACCTTGCCGTCACCAGCGGCATAAATGGGGGTGCCGGTGGGGGCCGCGTAGTCAACACCGCGGTGGGGTCTCTTGGTCTTCAGGATGGGGTGCAGGCGGTTGGGGTTGAAGTTGGAGCTGACCCGGGTAAAGTCCAGGGGCGCCCTCAGGAAGGCCTTCTTCATGGGCTGCCCCTCGGGGCTGTAGTAGTTGGCCATGCCATCGGCATTGACGTAGCGGACTGCGCGGTAGGTCTTGCCCCTGTTGGTGAACTCGGTCCCCAGGATATTGCCGTTGCCGATCTTCTTGCCGTCCAGGTACTGCTCCTCGAAGAGTACGCTGAAGTTGTCCCCCGGCTGAATATCCAGGGCAAAGTCGATGTCCCAGCCAAAGATGTTGGCGATCTGCATGATTTGGGCGTGGTTCAACCCCGCCTTCTCCCCGTCGAGGAATAGGGAGTGGGAGATGTTAACGCTGCGGTAGGCGGGCACGGACAGGGGTTCCCGGGCCAGCTTCTCGCCGCTGTAGCCGCTGTCCGTCGGTGTAAAGCGGAACGACTCCAGGGGTGAGCGCTCGTAAACCAGCTCCTTGATACTGCCGTCCAGATTCAGGATGGCGGAGAAGGTCTCCCCCGGTTGCAGGCGCCGCAATTCATCGGCGTAGTCGCTGGTGTTGGCCAGGGCGAAAAGGTCGGCCTGGGACAGGGACATTCTCTTGAAGATGGCGGAGAGGCTATCTCCTCGGGTGACGGTCTCGTCCACCTGGAGGTAGTCTGATTCCGGTGCCGGGGGTGCTTCCTTGATGGCTTGCTCCATGGCGACGGCGAGCTGGCTGTCGGCATTGAGCAGGTTGTTGGCCCGGTGGTGGTTGAGCTGGGTGTCACGGTAGGCGGATACATCTTCAGATGGTGCCAGCACCAGCAGGGCTGTGGTCAGCACGGCCACCGCTCCTGCAGCATACATATGGGTTCGGGGCAGATAGTTGGCAAACATATCTTCCCAGAACTCCTTTCTGTGGGGCTTTCGCGTCATAGGGTTCTCTTGGCGCTTTAAATTATAAAAAAGGAAAAGATACTATACGAAAATTATGCCTCCGCACAGGGGCAATTGGCGATCGAGGAACAGGGCACTATTGTATTTGGGCGGCATTGCGGTATCGTTTGCCCCCTTTTTTGCGGGAACGGAGTTGATGCATGACTGAGGTCAGTTTGATCGCGGACCTTCGCGCGCGGGGCCTGGTGGCGCAGATGTCAGGGGACGGGGAGTTGCTGGAGCACCTTGCACGGCCGCGCACAGTCTACTGTGGCTTCGACCCTACTGCCGACAGCCTGCATATCGGCAGCCTGGTGCCCCTGTTGGCACTGAAGCGCTTCCAGTTGGCGGGGCACAAGCCAATCGCCCTGGTGGGCGGGGCAACTGGACTGATTGGCGACCCGTCCTTCAAGGCCCAGGAGCGCAAGCTCAACACCGCGGAGGTGGTGGCGGGCTGGGCAGAAAGGATCAAGGCCCAGGTCAGCCAGTTTGTCGACTTCGACTGCGGCGAGAACTCCGCTGTGGTGGTCAACAATCTCGATTGGATGCAGGGCATGTCGATGCTCGACTTCCTGCGGGATGTGGGCAAGCACTTTTCCATCAATGCCATGATTCAGAAGGAGGCCGTCCGCCAGCGCATCGAGCGGGAGGGGGACGGTATCTCCTACACCGAATTCTCCTATGCGCTGCTTCAGTCATACGATTTTGCCGAACTGAACCGCCGCCATGGCTGCACGGTCCAGCTCGGAGGCAGTGACCAGTGGGGCAATATCACCAGCGGCATCGACTTGTCTCGGAGACTTAACCGGCAGCAGGTGTTCGGCGTCACCTTCCCGCTGGTGACCAAGGCCGACGGCACCAAATTCGGCAAGACGGAGAGCGGCACCATCTGGCTGGATGCCGCCAAGACCTCGCCCTACGCCTTCTACCAGTTCTGGCTGCAGACCACTGACGCCGATGTCTACAGATTTCTGCGCTACTTTACTTTTCTGCCTGCCGAGGAAATCCTGGCCATCGAGCGTGCCGACGCCGAGATCCGGGGTCGCAAGTCGGCCCAGGGCATTCTGGCGCGGGAGGTTACTCTTCTCGTGCACGGCGCTGCCGGGCTGGAGGCGGCGGAGCGGATCACCCAGGCCCTGTTCAGCGGCGACGCCGACAACCTCTCCGAGCAGGACTTCGTCTCTCTGCGTCAAGAGGGCCTGCCCAGCAGCGTCCTCGGGGCGGATGATCTGGCCAAGCCGTTGACCACCTTGTTTGCCGAACACGGCGTGGTCAAGTCGGGCAAGCAGCTCAAGGACGCTCTCGGCAACAATGCCGTAGTGGTCAACAGCCGGACCCTGGGGGCTGATGACAACAACCGGGCGGATGCTGTCTTCGCCCCAAGCGAGGCCCGCTTTGGCCGCTACTACCTGGCGCGGGTGGGCAAGAAGACCTACCATCTTTTCGAGTTGGGGTCTTGACAAAGTCGTGTTGGCGGTTGGGTTTTGGGCGGTTGAGGTTGGTGGGCGATTATTTTGCGG